>JAUZGC010000223.1 GCA_030840105.1 Microbacteriaceae bacterium | reverse complement strand
CCAGTCGGGGCAGGGGAGCTTCGACGGCGTCCTGGCCGCAGGTGCGACCGCGAAGGGTCGCTACGTGTTCAGCGTCCCGGCCGATCAGCGCGATGCTGTCATCATCACCGTGAGCCCCGCCGCAGGCGCTGCCCTCGTCGTGTTCAAGTAGCACACACCCGCCGCGAGCGCGTTCGCGTAGGGATAAGTGTGCGTGAGGTGTCCCGCTATGCCTCCGTCGGCTCGGACGGGCGATGATCATCCGGGGCCCCGCTCGAGGTGCGGGAATACTGTGACGCAACGTGCCGCCTGAAGATCGACTTTCGTGGCGGCAGGGGCGCTTCCTTCTTCGCCTCGGCCTGGTAGTAGTACAGGGGGTGATCCTTGTTCGGCGCAACCCGGTTGAACACGACTCCGAGAACGCGCACGCCGGACTTCGCGAGTGAATCCGTCGTTTGGACAAGTTGGGGCCTGTGTACCCGCGTGCGATCAGCGACGATGAGCGCACCATCGACAAGACGCGCAAGGATCGCGGCATCCGCAACGGCAGTCATGGGCGGTGTGTCGATCACGACCACGTCGTATCTGGCTTTGAGCCTCGTGACGAGATCGGACATGACCCTGGACGAGAGGAGCTCGCTCGGGTTCGGCGGGATGGCTCCGGATGGAAGCACGTGGAGCCCTGTCGAGCCCCATGGCTGCACGACATCCTCGTAGCGGGCACGTCCGACGAGGACGGTCGTGAGACCGACTTCTCCTTCCAGCCCCGTGTAGCTTGCGATGGTGGGGCGCCGTAGGTCTGCGTCGATGAGAAGCACGCGCTGATCGCCCTCACTCAATGCGAGCGCGAGGTTGGTCGCGATCATCGACTTTCCCTCCCCGGGGATCGACGAGGTGATGACGACGCCGAGCGTCTCCGATTCGATGGCGACGTACGCGAGGTTCGAGCGCAGCTGCCGATAGCTCTCCGCGACGTTCGAAAGCGGATCGCTGACCATCACCAGCCCCTTGGTCTTTTTCCTTTCCCGCTCGATCGAGCCCAGTAGCGGTGCACCTGTCAGCAATGTGGCGATCCCCGCAGAATGCACGCGGGTATCCAGCACTTCGCGGAGGACGACGATGAGTGCGCCGACGATGAGCCCAAGCAAGAGGCCGGCGATGATGTTGAGCCGGACGTTTGGTGACGACTGGTCAGTGGGAACGACAGCGGGTTGGATGACTCTCACTGACACGGTGGAAGCACCGGTGGCGCCCTTGGGCGCGATGAGCTCGACGTTTCGGCTCAGGCTCGCTGCGATGGCGTTTGAGATCAGGGCAGCTTCCCGCGCGTCCGTGTGTGAGGCGGCGACATCGAGTACGACGGTGTTCTGGGGCGTGCTGACGGTCACCGAGTCCGCGAGCTGCTGGGGGGTGAGGTCGAGGTTGAGGTTTTCGATCACGGGTGCGAGAACCAGCGGGGATTCGGCAAGTTGTGCGAACGACAGCATCTGCGACTGGGTGTAGGTGGCGCCCTGGTTCAGATCATTGGCCGAACCGCCGAAGTTGAGGGAGAAGTACAGGCTCGCGGTTGCCGTGTATGACGGCGTGGCGATCTGGGATAGGCCCCACCCGCCCAGACCGCCGACGAGGGTTGCTACGACGACGATGTACCAGTAGCGGCGAAAAGCCACGAGATACGGGTGCGGGCTCATTGTGGCGCCTCTCGGTCGAACTGATGTTGTGCGGTGTGGTTCCTGGAGGTCGTAGCCGTGCGTTTGGGGGAGCAACTGCGCGGGGGTGGTTATGTGTCGTTAGAGGCATTCTAGGGTCGTCCTCCGGCAGAAACGGGGCCGAAGTCGTTCGAGGCGGTTGGCACAGCGAACCCGCGGCCAACGAGACCGGCACTTCGCTCGGTGCGCAGTGTGAGCTGGCTTGAGGCCGCAAGGCCGATGACGAACCAGACGAAGATCGAGTATTGGGTGATGAGCGCGACGGTGGCCAGGGCGGGAATCTGAGCGACGATTGCGATTGTCGCGGCGCTCGCCCTCCCACGCAGGACGAGCACGATCGCAACGGCCAGCGTGAGGACGATCAGGGCAAGCGCGAGCAGTCCACTCGAAAGGCCGGTGAGAATGAGCTGGCTATCGATCGAGCGGAAATTCCCGAAATAGACGTCACCCGTTGCCTCACGCCTGGCTGAGGAGGCGACGCCGACGATGTTCATGCTTCCGATGAGGGAGAGCAGGTCGCCACGATACGCAACACTGTCGGAGGCCTCGGTACCTGCGTCGTTGAAGACGGCAGCTACGACCGGGAACAGAATGATGGAGAGTGCAACGAGCGTCGAGGCCAGTGCGGTCCGCAGCCGGCTGGTCAGAGCATCCCGCATGAACACGATTGAGATAATGAGGCCGAGCAGCGCAGCGAGCATCCCGACCCGGCTGAACGTCACGATGGTCGCGAGAAGCATGAGGAGCACCATGCATGCGCGGACCCACAGTCGAAAGCGGGACGCAAGCGTGAGGGGAATCGCGAGAGCCAGGCTCGACCCAAGGGCGATCGAGTGGCCGAACGCGCCCTCGGCGCGCAGCGAACCACCCCTTTCCTGCAAGGTGCCCCAGACGGAAAACATCGAATTGTTGGCGGGCAGCAGCACAAAGGGATTCCACTTCAATGCGAACTCGATGAGTGCCAGCACGGCGACGACGGTGAACGCAACGCCGATTGCGCTGTAGATCCAGCGGATGTCGACCCTCGCGGGCGCGATCCGTCCGAGTATGTAGCCCGCCACGAAGTAGGTCGCCAGCGTGAAGACGAATCCGAGAGCGATGCTCGGACTCGTCGTGAGCAATG
>JAUZGC010000192.1 GCA_030840105.1 Microbacteriaceae bacterium | reverse complement strand
AGGAGGAGGCGACGCATCGCGCAATCATGCTTGCGGATCTGACCGGCGCCCCGCTGTACGTCGTGCATGTCTCGGCCAAGCAGGCCGTCGCGCAGATCGCGGCGGCGAGAGACCGCGGGCAGAACGTCTTCGGCGAGACGTGTCCGCAGTACCTCTACCTCTCTCTCGAGGAGCAGCTCGGCGCACCGGGGTTCGAGGGTGCCAAGTGGGTGTGCTCGACACCGCTGCGCGCACGCGCAGAGGGCCACCAGGACCACATGTGGCAGAGCCTTCGCACCAATGACCTGCAGATGGTGTCGACAGACCACTGCCCGTTCTGCATGAAAGGGCAGAAGGACATGGGGATCGGCAACTTCTCGAAGATCCCGAACGGCATCGGTGGGATCGAACATCGCATGGACCTGCTCTACCAGGGAGTCGTCGACGGCCACATCAGCCTGAGCCGCTGGGTTGAGGTCACCTCGACGACACCGGCGCGCATGTTCGGGATGTATGGCAGGAAGGGCGTGATCCAGCCGGGGGCAGACGGCGACATTGTCGTGTACGACCCGCGTGGGCACACCTCGATCGGCCTGGGCAAGACCCACCACATGAACATGGACTACTCGGCCTGGGAGGGCTTCGAGATCAACGGCCACGTCGACACCGTGCTCTCGCGGGGCCGCGTGATCGTCGACGACAACCAGTACGTCGGGTCGAAAGGCGACGGGAAATTCATCAAACGGGGCCTCTCGCAATACCTGATCTGACCACTGTTGGTTGAGTAGCGCGCGAGGAACGAGCACGCGTATCGAAACCAGTGGAAGCGCGCTCGTTACTCAACCAACAGAAGAAAGGACGTCATGGAATTCGGGGCAGTACTGCAAGCCAATCCGCCAGCGTCACGCACCATCGCGCTGGCCAAGCTCGCCGAGCAGCACGGCTTCGGCTACGTCTGGACCTTCGACTCGCACGTCCTCTGGCAGGAGCCGTACGTGATTTACAGCCAGATCCTCGCCGAGACCCGGCGCATCACGGTGGGGCCAATGGTGACCAACCCGGCGACGCGCGACTGGACGGTGACGGCATCCGCCCTGGCGACGCTCAACGAGATGTTCGGCAACCGCACGATCGTGGGCATCGGCAGGGGCGATTCCGCCGTGCGCGTGACCAACAACAAGCCGACGACCCTGAAGGAACTGCGCGAGGCGATCCACGTGATCCGTGAGCTCGGCAACAGCCGATCGGTCGAGTACAACGGCGCGACCCTGCGGTTCCCGTGGAGCACGGGCTCCCGACTCGACGTGTGGGTGGCGGCATACGGTCCACTCGCGCTCAAGCTCGCCGGCGAGGTCGGCGACGGCTTCATCCTGCAGCTCGCCGATCCGGACATCGCCGCGTGGATGATCAAGACGGTTCGGGATGCCGCATCCAACGCTGGCCGCGACCCGCTTGCGGTGAAGTTCTGTGTCGCGGCGCCCATGTACATCGGCAGCGACTGGGCGCACATGCGCGAACAGTGCCGCTGGTTCGGTGGGATGGTCGGCAACCACGTGGCGGACATCGTCGCCAAATACGGCGCCGATTCGGCCGTGCCCGCGGCCCTGACCGACTACATCAAGGGCCGGGAGGACTACGACTACAACGAGCATGGGCGCGCGGACAACACGCACACGAACTTCGTTCCCGACGAGATCGTCGATCGGTTCTGCGTGCTCGGCACGGCGCAGGAGCACATCGAGAAGCTCCGGGCACTCAAGGCGATCGGCGTCGACCAGTTCGCGGGTTACCTGCAACACGACAACAAGGAAGAGACATTGCGGGTCTACGGTGAGACCGTCATCCCCGCCCTCACCGAGCACCAGGCGGCGAAGGCATGACCGCGGACCTGTCGAATGGCGCCGACCCAGCGGACGGCGCGGACCTGTCACATGGCGCCGACCCAGCGGATGGCGCGCTCGCGCGCGCGCTCGACCGCGATCACGTCTTTCACTCGTGGTCGGCCCAGGCGACGCTGAGTCCGCTCGTGCTCGCGGGCGGGGCCGGATGCCGCGCCTGGGACTTCGATGGCAAGCAGTACCTCGACTTCTCCAGCCAGCTGGTGAACCTGAACATCGGGCACCAGCATCCGGCCGTCGTCGCCGCGATCAAGGCGCAGGCCGACATCCTGACCACCGTGGCGCCGTCCACCGCGAACCTCACGCGTGGTGAGGCGGCCAGGCGCATCGTCGACCACGCCCCCGACGGTTTCACCAAGGTCTTCTTCACCAATGGGGGCGCCGACGCCAACGAGAACGCGATCAGGATGGCGCGCCTGCACACCGGACGAGACAAGGTGCTCTCGACCTACCGGTCGTATCACGGCAACACGGGTGCGGCGATCGTCGCCACGGGCGACTGGAGGCGTATCCCCAACGAATTCGCCACCGGCCACGCGCACTTCTTCGGGCCGTACCTCTACCGCAGCGAGTTCTGGGCGACGACGCCGGAGCAAGAATCGGAGCGCGCGCTGCGTCACCTCCAGCGCGTGATCGAGAGCGAAGGCCCGTGGACGATCGCGGCGATCCTGCTCGAGACGATCCCGGGGACGGCCGGCGTCCTGGTGCCGCCACCCGGGTACCTTGCCGGTGTGCGGGCGCTCGCCGACAAGCACGGCATCCTGCTGATTCTCGACGAGGTGATGGCGGGCTTCGGCCGCACCGGGCGCTGGTTCGCGTTCGACGGATACGACGTCGTACCCGACCTGATCACCTTCGCCAAGGGCGTGAATTCCGGCTACGTTCCGACCGGCGGCGTCATCATCTCCGCGCCCATCGCGCAGACCTTCGACGAGCGCGTCTTCCCCGGCGGGCTCACCTATAGCGGGCACCCTCTTGCGATGGCATCCATCGTGGCTACGCTCGATGTCATGGAGGCGGACGGGATCGTCCAGAACGCGGCCACCGTCGGCGCGACGGCCATCGGCCCGGCGCTCGCGGAGTTGGCCGAACGGCATCCGCTGATCGGTGAGGTGCGCGGTGAGGGCGTGTTCTGGGCGATCGAACTCGTGGCAGACCGTGCCACTCGCGAGCCCGTGCCGGCCGCCGTTATGGCCGCCATCAAGTCGGGGCTGCTTGAGCGTGGCCTGCTGCCGTTCATCCAGGACAACCGCATCCATGTCGTGCCGCCGTGCATCGTGACGGCGGACGAAGTGGCCGAGGCGGTCGCCATCTACGACGAGATGCTCTCGGCGGTCGAAGCGGCCTGAATCCAGCTTTCCCATCACCAATACACCGGAGGACGTTCCATGAGCACGACCATTGACCACTGGATTGCCGGAGCTGCGACGGCGGGCACCTCGACCCGGACGCAGCCGGTCTGGGATCCCGCGCTCGGAACGACGGAGAAAGATGTCCGCCTTGCCAGCGCGGCGGATGTCGACACCGCGGTCGCCGCGGCGCTCGCGGCCTTCCCCGACTGGCGGGACAGCTCGTGGGCCAGGCGGCAGGGGGTGCTCTTCACCTTCCGTGAGCTGCTGAACGCACGCAAGCAGGACCTCGCCGAGAACCTGACCGCGGAGCACGGCAAGGTCCTTTCCGACGCGCTCGGCGAGATCGCCCGCGGGCTCGAAGTGGTGGAGTTTGCGCTCGCGATGCCGCACCTCGCCAAGGGCGACTACTCGGAGAACGTGTCGACGGGAGTCGACACCTATTCGCTGCGCCAGCCGCTTGGAGTCGTCGGGGTGATCAGCCCGTTCAACTTCCCGGCCATGGTGCCGCTCTGGTTCGTCCCGATCGCGATCGCGACAGGCAACACCGTCGTGCTCAAGCCGAGCGAGAAGGACCCGTCGGCATCCGTCTGGCTGGCCAGGCTGTTCACGGAGGCCGGCCTGCCGGACGGCGTGCTGAATGTCGTGCACGGCGACAAGGAGGCCGTCGACGCCCTGCTCATCCATCCCGATGTCCAATCGATCTCGTTCGTCGGCTCCACGCCGATCGCCCGGTACGTCTACGAGACGGGCACGGCCGCGGGCAAGCGCGTGCAGGCGCTCGGCGGTGCGAAAAACCACATGCTGGTGTTGCCGGACGCAGACCTCGACCTGGCCGCGGACTCCGCGGTGAACGCTGGCTTCGGGTCGGCCGGGGAGCGCTGCATGGCGATCAGCGTCGTGCTCGCGGTGGAGACGGTCGCTGACGCGCTGGTCGAGAAGATCGCCGAGCGGATGGCGGGCCTCACGACGGGCGACGGCAGGCGCTCCTGCGACATGGGCCCGCTCATCACGAAGCAGCACCGTGACAAGGTGGCGTCGTACATCGACGTTGCGAGCGCGGACGGGGCGACCGTGGTGGTCGACGGCCGAACCGTGGTCCCGGATGGGGCCGCTGACGGGTTCTGGCTCGGCCCCACGCTCGTCGATCGTGTGCCCCTCGACTCGAGCGTCTACACGGACGAGATCTTCGGTCCGGTGCTCTCGGTCGTGCGCGTGGCCGGGTACGACGAAGGCCTCGACATCATCAACCGCAGCCGCTACGGCAATGGCACCGCGATCTTCACGAACGACGGCGGCGCGGCGAGACGATTCCAGCGCGAGGTCCATGTCGGCATGATCGGGATCAACGTGCCGATCCCGGTGCCGGTCGCCCATTACTCGTTCGGTGGCTGGAAGGAATCGCTGTTCGGCGACACCAAGGCGTACGGCCCACAGGGTGTGCATTTCTTCACCAGGGAGAAGGCCGTCACCTCGAGGTGGCTCGATCCAAGCCATGGCGGTATCAACCTCGGCTTCCCGCGCAACGGCTGACTGTGCTTCTCCTAAGGGTGTTTGTCCTAAAGTTGTCACCGTGACCGACGCACGACAGCAGCTCATCGACTACATTTCCGCCGACGCAGTGTTCCACGGCGACTTCACGCTCACCAGCGGCAAGAAGGCGACCTACTACGTAGATCTGCGCAAGGTGAGCCTCGACCACCGCGTCGCTCCGCTGATCGGCCAGGTCATGCTCGACCTCATTGCCGACATCCCGGATGTCTCAGCCGTGGGTGGCCTGACAATGGGTGCAGACCCCGTTGCCGTTGCCATCCTGCACCAGGGTGCCGCACGCGGCGCCGCATACGACGCGTTCGTCGTGCGCAAGGAGCCCAAGGATCACGGGCGCGGCAAGCAGGTGGAGGGCCCCGACCTTGCGGGCAAGCGCGTGATCGTGATCGAGGACACCTCGACGACCGGTGGATCGCCGCTCAAGGCCATCGAGGCGCTCCTCAAGGTCGGCGCCGAGATCGCTGGCGTCGCTGTGGTCGTCGATCGCAACACGGGCGCCCGCGAGATCATCGAAGCCGCCGGATATCCGTATTTCGCAGCCATCGGTCTCGAGGACCTGGGTCTCGCGTAATGAGCGACGAGCGCGAGGGGGAGCGCGGCGGCGACGAGGCCGATAGGCCCGCCGAGAACGACGCGTCCGCTGACGCGTCGACGGATGCCGGCCCCGCGATCGGAAGCCAGGAGTGGTTGCTCGCCCAGTTGCGGGGCGGTCGCGTAAGCGAACCTGCGTCTGCGCCGGTTCCGCCGCCCGCGCCGGTCACGCCACCCATCCCTGTTCCGCCGCCCACACCGGTCGCGGATGCCTCAGCTTTGGAGCCGCCCACAGAGCCTGTGGCGCCGCCCAGGAATGCCTGGCCGTTCGCGCCGCCTCTCACGTCCGAGCCCGTGGCTCCGACGTTTGAGCCCGTCGCGCCCGCGTTTGAGCCCATCTCGCCGACGTTCGAGCCTGTCGCGCCCGCGTTCACCCCGCCTGCGCCCGTCGAACCCGTCGCGGCGCCAACCGAGCCCTCCTCCGATTCCAACGGGTTCGACCTGTTCGATTGGGCTGCATCCGACGATGACGACGTGAGTGATACCACTCCGGTCGAGAGTGCCGGCACGCCGTATGAAGATACTGACGCGTCAGCGGCATCCGCTGCACCGTTCGTCTGGGGGCTGACCCCGGGTGTTGGGTCCGATCCGCTCGTCGAGCAGCCGCCCGCCCCACCGGCTCAGGCCGAGCCCATCCCGGGCGACCTGCCCGCGGCAGGCCCGGTTCCCGTCCCCGCCGAGTTCCCCGTTTCCGCAGAGCCACCTACGGTCGCATTCGCCGCAGCGCCGACCGAGCCGTTCGCCGAGCACGTTGGTGAGCAGACCGTCCCTCCGGTGACGCCAGCGCCGGTCGAGCCGGTCGCTCCTCTGGTCGAGCCGGTCGCTCCTCTGGTCGAGCCGGTCGCTCCTCCGGTCGAGCCGGTCGCCCCTCCGATCGAAGCGCCCGAGATCGGGCTGGCGGCCCTCCTCGGCCAGTCCACCGAGACGACTTGGACCGGTGGATTCGATGAACTGTCGGGCGACGTCGTCGACGAACCCACCCCTGAGACCGCTCCTCTCGAGGACACGGTTGCTTTCGATGCGCGTGCCGCCGCCGTGGAGACTCCGACGGAGCTCATGGCGTCCATTGTTGCTCCGCAGCCGGACCTGCCTGTAACCGAGTTGCTCCCCACGGCGACGCCGCAGGCACAGGGCCCCGTGGAGACGCCAACCGAGCTGCTCGCTGCCCCGGCCGAGCCATTGGCCGAATTGTTCGGTTCCGCAGCCTGGGCTGCTGCGGAGACTGAGGTTGTGCCCGCCTCCCTCGCGCCGCAGCCGACCGAGCCGGCGACGGACGACGGATCAGTTCCGCCGACAAGGCAGGGCCCGAACGTCCGCATCCTGGTCATGCTCGCGGTTGGCCTGCTTGCACTCATCGTGCTGATTGGTCTCTTCGCATTCGGCACGCGCCTTCCCGCGCTCACGGCCGCACCCGTCGCAACGCCGAGCCCGACCCCTTCGGCAACGCCGACGCCGACTCCCACGCCGACCGTGACCCCCAAGCCAGCGGCGGCATTGCCTGCCGGCGTGCATCCGTGGAGCGCCCTTGGTGGTGGCGAATGCCTGCAGCCGTACACGAATCCGTGGGCCGAGACGTTCACCGTCGTCGACTGTGCCGCGCCGCACGCCGCCCAGCTCGTCTACACCAACCTGCTTTCTGCCGACATCGCGGCCCCGTACCCGGGGGCGGATGCGCTCGCGAGCCAGATCAACCTGCTCTGCACCAAGCCGGGCATCATCGATCTCGGCGCCGCAGGACAGTACCCCGACCTCCAATTGCAGGGCAGCTACCCGGCGACGGCTAAGCAGTGGACCGATGGACAGCGCTCGTACTACTGCTTCGCCAGCCGGTCATCCGGCCAGCCACTCACCGCGAGCGTCGCGGGCCCGGGTCCGACCGGCTAACAGTGTCGGGCGCCGCCCCGAGGGCGGTTGGGCGCCTGTGGGCCGCGCCTACTGGTCGGATTCGACCGGTTCGGGCTCGACCAGCTCGGAGACCCCGGAGACGATCTCGTCGGGCCGGAACGGGTAACGCTCGATCTCGGCCTGATCGCTGATGCCGGTGAGCACGAGGATCGTGTGCAGCCCAGCCTCGATACCGGCGATGATGTCGGTGTCCATGCGATCACCGACCATGGCCGTGTTTTCCGAGTGCGCGCCGATCCGGTTCATGGCGGAGCGGAACATCATCGGGTTCGGCTTGCCCACGACATACGGCTCTTTGCCGGTTGCCTTCGTGATGAGCGCGGTGACCGCGCCGGTCGCCGGTAGCGGTCCCTCGAGGCTTGGGCCCGTGGCATCCGGATTGGTGGCGATGAACCGCGCACCCTTGCCGATCAGCCGGATGGCCTTCGTGATGGCGTCAAACGAGTAGCTGCGGGTTTCGCCGACGACGACGTAATCGGGATTCGTCTCGGTCATGATGAATCCGGCCTCGTGCAACGCGGTCGTGATTCCGGCTTCGCCGATCACGAAGGCGCTGCCGCCGGGGGCCTGCGACTTCAGGAAGTCGGCGGTGGCGAGCGCGGAAGTCCAGATCGCCTCCTCCGGCACATCCAATCCGGATGCGCGCAGCCGCGCGGCGAGGTCGCGCGGCGTGAAGATCGAGTTGTTCGTGAGTACGAGGAATGGCGTGCCCTGGTCGCGCCATTGGCGGATGAGCTGGGCTGCCCCGGGGAGTGCCTGGTTCTCGTGGACCAGCACGCCGTCCATGTCGGTCAGCCAGCACTCGATCTCACTGCGGTGCGACAAACGCGTCCCCTCTCGTCATTCCCGGCGCTCTCGTCATTCCCTGCCCTCTCGTCATTTCCCAGCATAGAGGCGAGGCGTTTCGGGGAGCTGCGTATTGGCATTGCGAGCGAATTACGCAAATGTCACCCGGACGGGGCCTTGTCCTCATTAATGAGGACATGTAGAAATGTCACTAAGGAATCAGTCACCACCCGAAGGTGAAAAGGCCAACCCGATGGCTCAAAAGATTCCGCTGTACGGGGAAGCACCCCCCGCTTGCCCTGTGCACCATTGTGCTCTCTCGTGGACGTCGGTCGGCGTCCACGAGAGGCTCAATATGCTTTCGCGACACATCTGAATATCGAACGTCGCTGGTCAACGGCGGCGGGGATCCTCCCCCTCCCCCCTAGGATCCCCGTCGCTTATTTTTTTGCCCGCCGCTTCGATGTGCCGGTTCCGCCCTGTGCCGGTTCTGCCATGGCCGGTTGTTCTCGATCAGCCGCGGATAGGGTGGTCCAGTGACAGAGGCGCAGCCACCGAAGCTCGAGCAGAGCCACGAGCTCAGCACGAATGGTGTCGGGCCGTGGCCGGGTGAATGGCCAACCGAGCCCTGGTACGACGCTGAGCTTCTCAAGCATGGTGATACCCGCAACGTCATCGACCGCTACCGCTACTGGCGGATGGAGGCGATCGTCGCGGACCTGGACGAGCACAGGAATCCGTTTCACGTCGCCATCGAAAACTGGCAGCACGACATGAACATTGGATCGATCGTCCGCAGTGCCAATGCGTTCGCTGCGGAGACGGTCCACATCGTGGGTCGCAGGCGTTGGAACAAGCGCGGCGCCATGGTGACCGACCGCTACCAGCACGTGCAGCACCACGATGACATTGCCGCGCTCGTCGCGTGGGCGCGAGCAGCCAGGCTGCCTATCATCGCGGTGGACAACGTGCCGGGTTCGGTCCTCATCGAGACCTTCGAGATGCCACGTGCGTGTGTGTTGTTGT
>JAUZGC010000241.1 GCA_030840105.1 Microbacteriaceae bacterium | reverse complement strand
CGCTGCGGCCGCGCGGCTCGAGCACGCTCGGAACCCGCACCGAGACCAAGAACGTGAACTCGCTGCGCTCGGTCGAGCGCGCCGTGCGGTACGAGATCCAGCGCCAGGCAGCCATCCTCGCCCTGGGTGGCACGATCACGCAAGAGACCAGGCACTGGCACGAGGACACCGGTACGACGAGCGCCGGTCGCCCCAAGAGTGACGCAGACGATTACCGATACTTCCCCGAGCCGGACCTCGTGCCCGTCGCGCCGTCGCGCGAGTGGGTCGAGGAACTTCGCGCCACCCTGCCAGAGCCGCCGGCGGCACGCCGTAAGCGGCTGCAGGAGGCATGGGCATTCACGGCTCTCGAATTTCAGGATGTCGTCAATGCCGACCTCCTCGATGCGGTCGAGGCGACGGTCGCGGCCGGTTCTGCGCCGGCATCCGCCCGCAAGTGGTGGACGGGGGAGATCGCCCGCCTCGCGAACGTGCAGGGCGTGGATGCTGTCACGCTTGTCTCGGCGGCGGATGTCGCAGCCTTGGTCACTCTCGTCGAGGCAGGAACGTTGACCGACCGGCTCGCGCGCCAGGTGCTCGAGGGTGTCATCGCGGGCGAGGGCACGCCGCAGCAGGTGGTCGACTCTCGCGGTCTGGCCGTCGTTTCGGATGACGGTCCGCTGATTGCCGCCATCGACGAGGCACTCACGGCGCAGCCCGACGTGCTCGAGAAGATCCGCGACGGCAAACTGCAGGCCGCCGGAGCGGTCATCGGTGCGGTCATGAAGGCCATGCGCGGCCAGGCGGATGCCGCTCGCGTCCGCGAGCTCGTCCTCGAGCGCGCCAGCGCTGGAGGAGCGTAGGTACCGTCTCGAGCGCGCCAGCGCTGGAGGAGCGTAGGTACCGTCTCGAGCGCGTCGGCGCTGGGCGAGCACGGGTTACGGCGGCGTGTCCGATAAACATACGGTCCGGGTGAGGATCGCGTGGCGGACCGGCGGCGCGGTACGTGATGGCGAGTTTGGCTAAGCGGGTGACGAGCGCCATGCCATTGACTCGTCCATGAGAGCGCCTCGCACTGCGGGGATCATGCTGACCGCCTGCCGAGGAGGTCGCGAAGGGCGGGACTCTTCGACGACTGACACCGAGGTTGGAGCTGACACCGATGCTGGGTCCGGAGTCATGGCCACAGCCAAGACGAACGAGCGCAACAGCAGCTTCCCTCAACGCCTCGATACTGACGACCTCGTCCGGCTCGCCGAGACCATTGCGAATCGCCTCGGCGGCGGCGACCGAAAGTGTGCCGGATGCGACGGCGAGGCCCACCGGCACGAGCCACGGTTGCGCCACCGGGCTGGCTGGCGCCCCAGTCTCGTCGGCGGTCGAGTCATGAATCATCGCGCCGATCCGCACGAGGGTCATTGCTTCTCTGGCAGTAGACCCGGTTGCGTGCTGCGCCAACGCTTCCGGCGTGCGGAAACCCTCCTGCTGCGCTAGTCCGGCATGCCCGGCTTCTGGCCGCGATCGGAGCGCGATCTCACCGGCGATCACGGATGCGGACGCGTCGAGGTCGCGCCGCGCCCGGGCGATGGCCGCCTGTGCGGCGATCAGGGCCTTCGCCTCTAGGTCGCATGCAGCAGCTGAATGCGACGCCACGCGCTGGGCAGCAGACACCACGGCATCGTGCGATGCGTCGAAAGTGTCTACGAGTTTTTCCATGAGACTAGTTTTCACGGATTCGTATAAAGATACGAAGCATATTCAGCTACTGGTGGAGAACTCGATTCGCAGTTTCCAGTGGAGGAGGGATCGGTCGCGCCGCGCTGGAGGAGCATAGGCGCTGGAGGAGCATAGGCGCCGGAAGAGCAGGTGCTGGAAGAGCATAGGCGCCGGAAGAGCATAGGCGCCGGAAGAGCATAGGTTAGATTTCATGGGCATCTTCACGCTTGGTGGTCTGACCACCGTTCCCGCATCCTCCGCTACAGCGCTGCTGGCGCCGTCGACGACTCAACTGCTGACCGCAATGGGGCTGCTCGACGAGGTGGGCGTGGTCGAGATCGACCCGGCCCTCTCCGACACGGCGGTGACCCGCGAGACCTTCGACCTGGATGCCGCGACCCTCGCCAACTGTGTCGTGGTCGCGGGAAAGCGTGACGGCGTCGAGAAGATCGCGGCGTGCGTGGTGCTCTCGACGACCCGCGCCGACATCAACAACGCGGTGAAG
This sequence comes from Microbacteriaceae bacterium, assembly GCA_030840105.1. GTDB lineage: Bacteria > Actinomycetota > Actinomycetes > Actinomycetales > Microbacteriaceae > JAUZGC01. Next base: position 446 of record JAUZGC010000241.1, on the reverse strand, counting down.
CGACTGCTCGATGTCCGCAAGGCGTCCTTCCTGCCGATGGATCGGGCGGTCGAGCTGACGGGCATGGAGTACGGGGGCATCACACCGATCGGCTTGCCCGCCGGATGGCCGATCTTCGTCGACAATCGCGTTGCAGAGACAGAGGTCGTCATCATCGGATCGGGCGTGCGCCACTCGAAGATACTGCTGCCGGGTCGGGTGTTGGGAGATCTTCATGGCGTGCAGGTCGTCGATGACCTTGCGACGCCTACGCTGTCAGTGTGAATGCCCTCACCGAACCGCTTCGGGCTCGACTGCAGGAGACGCTGTCCGGCCAGCAGGCCGGCGTCCCCGCATGGATCGATGCATTCACCCAGGGCACTGATGCTGGCTTTTTCGGACCTGGCTCGGCCGCTTGGGCGGTGCACGGACAGATGCCAACGCTCGTCGCCGGCGTTCGTGCCCTC
>JAUZGC010000078.1 GCA_030840105.1 Microbacteriaceae bacterium | reverse complement strand
CTCCGATGCGCGGCCGGCCCTTCGGATCTCGGATCACATAGGCATGCGAGCCGCATTACCCCGACTGGCTTGATCGCTGTTGCAACTCAGGGTTCAGGGGCTCGGCCTAGAGTCTCCCCGCCAGCAGCCAGCCGGCGCCCGAGCACTCGAACAGCACGCTCGGCTCTCCGGGAACGCCGTCGACCAGGGGCATCGAAACGACGCGTCCGCTGTCCCACCCGGCGATGACCAGCTCGTCGTCATCCACCAGCAGGTGCTGCGGCCACTGCACGCCCGTGTCCGTCTCGGAGATGAACTGCGGATCGCCCGCGCCGATGGCGAAGGTTCCGATGGTGTCGTAGCCGCGGTTCGCCAGGTACACCAGTCGTCCATCGTCGGAGCCCTCGATGTCACCGGGGTAGTTGCGCGGGGTCCTCGTCTGCGCCGGGCCCGTCCGCGTGGTGCTCGGCGTCACGCGCCATTCGGTCGCTGCGCCATTCGGCCGTCCGGTGAGGACGGTCGACGTGAGCTCGCCGCTGAGTGCGACGTCACCGCCGGGCAGCACGACGAGGTGGCGCGGTCCGGTGCCGTGAGGAACGGGCAGGTCCGCGGATGCGGTGAGGGCGGAGGCGCCGCTTTCGGCGGCGGCAACCGCGAAGGTGTGCACGACATCCGCACCGAGGTCGACGACGTACAGCGTGTTGCCGTTGAAGATCGCCTGGTGCGGATGCGATGCATCCTGTCGCTCGGGGTCGGTGCTCGACCCGGACAGCTCGATCAGCTCACGCTCCCCAGCGAAGGACCCGTCGTCGGAGAGCAGCCAGACGGCCAGCGTGCCCGTCTGGTAGTTGGTGACCACGAGCATCCGGCCGTCCGGGTCGACGACGATGTGGCACGGCTCGACGCCGCCGGTCGGCTCCTCGGCCAGCGTGACGGCGATCGCGCCCGAGACGTCCCAGGCGTGCACGATCCCATCGCCGACACCGGACGCTCCGTAGATGACCGGCAGGGACGGATGCCACGCCATGGTCGCGAGCTGGTCCACTGTCGCGAGGTGCGTGCCCTGCCAGCCGGAGCCGGCATCCACGAATCGGTGGAGCCCGTCGTGTGCGCCCGAACCGCGCCCAGCTACGTAGAGTCCGCGCTGGGCGCGGATCGGCCGCTCTGTCATTGCCTAGGCAGCCGGCGGAACGTAGACCACGGCGTCGATCTCGACGTCGAATCCGCGCAGGTCGACGGGCACGGTCGTGCGCGCCGGGTACGGCTCGCTGACGTACTCGGCGATGATCGCGTTGAACTCCTGGAAGTAGTTAAGCGTGCTCAGGTAGGCGCCGATGCGCACGGCGTTCTTGAGCGAGGTGCCGGCCTCGTTGCAGACGGCCTCGAGGTTATCGAGCGTCGCGCGCACCTGGTCAGCGAACGTGTCGCCGACGCGGTTGCCGTCGGAGTCGAAGGGCGCCTGGCCCGCCAGGAAGAGCAGGTCGCCGACCTTGATGCCGGGGGAGTATGGTCCGGCTGGCGGTGGGACGGATGCGGGGTGGAACTTTTCGATCATGTTCTCTCTTCTTCCTGTGTTGTGAACTTGCTTACGTGACGAGTGCTACTTCACCGGTGCGGAACGGCGCAGGCCCTGCCCGGAAAGGACTCCCGTAAGCCTGCCATCCGCGAGCACCTGTTGCCCGGCGACGAAGACATCGTCGATGCCGACCGCATCGGCACGCGGCGCATCGTATGTCGAAATGTCCTCGACGATCGAGGGATCGACGACCACGAGGTCGGCGACGTAGCCCGGCCACAGCCTGCCCCGATCACTCAGCCCGAACCGCTCCGCCGCGTGTCCAGCGAGGTGCACGGCTGCCTCCGGCCAGCTGAAGTCGCCGCGCTCGCGCGTGAAGAGGCGCAGGAACTTCGCGAAGGTGCCCCATGCCCGAGGGTGCGGGTGTGCACCGACGTAGATGCCGTCAGAGCCCGCGATGTGCGACGGATGGGTGAAGAGTTCCGCGAGTTCGTCGTACGGGCGCTGGTTACGCACCGTCATGATCGTGCTGACCTCCAGGGAGGAGGCAAGGAGGATGTCGAGTGCAAAACTCGCCGGGTCGCGCCCAACGCGCGCGGCCGCTGCACTGATCGTGTGCCCGTGGGCCCAAACATATTCCTCTGCGGCAATATGCGCGAACGTCAGGTTGTCAGCCCACTCCGGCCCGAGCAGGGGATTGTCGTCGAAAGTCGAGAACCACTCGGCCAGAAGGCTCGCACGCACCTGCGGATCGCCGAGCTTCATCACGACTTCGGAGCGGGGACCGGAAATCAATGCCGGGGGAAGTATGGGCATCGCGAGTAGCGAGCATCCACGTCGGTATGGATAGGCGTCGAAGGTCATGTCGATTCCGTGCGATGAGAGCTCCTCGGCCAGGCCGAGAAGCAGGTCGCTCGGACCGTGGAAGTGCGAGACGTGCACGCTCACACCGGTCGCGCGCGCGATCTCGTCGACCTCCTCGATACCGATCCGCGATTTCTCTTCGTAACCGCCGCGCATGTGCGTGACGTAGAGCGCTCCCGCTGCGGCCACCGGACGGCAGAGCGCGATGAGCTCGCCGGTGTCGGCGAGGATGTTGGGCACATAGTCGAGCCCGGTGGAGAGGCCGAGTGCGCCTTCCTCCAGGCCTCGGGCGACGAGCGCGCTCATCGCGGCGATCTGCTCGGGGGTCGAGGGCCCGTCCGCGTAGCCCCTGACCTCGTGGCGCACCGTTCCGGCGGGGACGAGGTAGCCCACGTTAAGAGGAGTGGTCTTGTCGTAGCCGGCGAGCAGTGCGGCGACGCCGCCGCCCGTGTAACTGGGGTGCGGCCCATTGAGAGCGGCGAAGTACTCGGTTGCGTATCCGCCGTCACCGGGGGCGAACGAGACGCCGTCCTGGCCGACGATGACCGTTGTCACGCCCTGGCGCAGCAGACCGCGCTGAACCTCGTTCGAGAAGACGGCGGCATCCGCATGGCTGTGTGCGTCGATGAAACCGGGCAGGAGGTAGCGCCCGGACACATCGATCACGGTGTCCGACGGTTCGGCAACGATCGAGCCAACGGCCTCGATGACGTTTCCCCGAATCGCCAGGTCAGCAACCCGTGGTGCGCTCCCGGCGCCGTCGACGATCGTCCCGCCCCGAAGGACAGTGCGGGACTCAGGCATCGTCTCCGGGCTCACGCTGCGAAACGACGATCGACCTGGCCATGGCGAGGTTTCCGGCCAGGAGGCCGCCTTCGACCGGCAGGAGGACGCCCGTGATCCACGAGGCGGCGTCCGAGGCGAGGAACATCAGCGACTCGGCGATGTCGCCCGGCTGGCCGACCCGGCCCATCGGGTACCACTTCGCGGCCTTCTCGAAGACCTGCGGATCGAGCGCCTTGCGCGGCTCCCACTGCTCGGTGGCGACGGTCCCAGGTGCCACAACATTGCACCTGATGCCCTTGCCGCCGTACTGGATCGCGATCGACTTGGTGAGGCTGATCACTCCAGCCTTCGCGGCCGAGTACGCCTCATTGCCATAGAAGGAGATCGCGTTCACGGACGCGACATTCAGGATGACTCCACCACCGCGCTCGATCATGCCGGGGATCACATCCTGGGATGCGTAGAGCGGAGCGAGGATACCGACGGCGAAGTCGCGCTCGACCTCGGCGGGGGTGATCTCGAGGAAGGGGGTCTCGCTGCACGACAGTGCGTTGTTGATGAGCACGTCGACGCCGCCGAAGTGTTCGGTCGTCACGGCGATCATGTTGCGGATGGCCTCGCGGTCCGTGACATCGGCTTCGATGACGAGTGCGCCGGGGATCTCCGCGGCCACCCTTTCGGCTGCGGGCATGTTGATGTCGGCGATGACGACATTGGCACCCTCCGCCGCGAACCGGCGTACGGTCTCTGCTCCGATACCGCTTGCCGCGCCGGTGACCAGCACTGTCTTGCCCGAGAATCTCATGGTGTCTCCTGTTTCCGATCTAGAAATATGTGCGCACGAGGTCGATGACGACTGGTGAATCAGCCGACGAGTCGTTGAGCACGGGAATGAGCGACCACTTGTCGAAAGCGGTGCACGGATGTGAAAGGCCGAGCCGCACGACGTCGCCCACGCGAAGCGGGGAGTCGGCTGGCAGGCGCACGTGAGAGTGCTGGTCGTTAGTGGCGAAGAGTTCATGGCCGGCGAGCGGCGCGGTCGTGGTCTCGCCGTCCGGGTCGCTCCGCCGCATCAGCTGCAGCTCCGGCAGTCCTTCGTCGAACGGAAGATCGCGCTTGCCGGCATCGAGGTAGGCGATTCCGGGTTCCGGCATCGAGATCACTCGCGCCCACACGTGCATGGCGGAACGCAGCTCGGGTCCCGTTCCGCGAGTGAACGGAGTCGACTCACGGTAATAGCCGTCGTCGTGCACGATATATGCCCCGGAGCGGATGACGATCCGCGTGCTCACCATCCCGCGCGTGCCGCTTTCGGCGCCGAGGATCTCGGCGACGCGATCGAAGTAGGCACTTCCGCCCGCGCTCAGCACGGCCTCGGGAACCTCGTAGCGTTCGAGGAGGGCGCGGTGCAGCTCGACCATTCGGTTGAGGAACCCATCGACGAGGGCGATGCCCTCCTCGGTGATCTCGTGTGCGACGGTTCCCTCGAAGCCGGATACGCCTGCAAGAGCGAGCGTGGGAGCGGATGCGACGGCATCCGCGACACTGAGCGCTTCATCCAGGCTGCGCGCCCCGGTTCGCGAATGCGTGTGACCGACCTCGACGAGCACGGGAACGCGGCGCTGCGCTCCGGCGGCGGTGAGTGCGGCATCCATGATCTGTACGGCCTCAACGGAGTCGACCCAGCACATGAACTCGAACCCGGGATCGGCGTCGAGCTCGGCGGCGAGCCAGGCGAGGCCGGCGGGACGCAGAAACAGGTTGGCGACGATGACGCGGGGGACGCCGGCTCCGCGAGCGACCCGGAGCTGGGGCTCGTTCGCGACAGTGATCGCCCACGCTCCTGCGCCGAGTTGATCGTGCCAGAGCGCAGGAGTCATCGTGGTCTTGCCGTGGGGCGCCAGCGAGAGATGCGACTGCGCACACCACTCACTCATGGTCCGGAGGTTGTCGTCGATCGCTCCGCGGTCGAGAGTCATCATCGGCGTGCTCAGCCCATCGAGGCTCGCCCCGGACGTGGACACCTCGTCGATTGAGCGGCCGTACCACTCCGGCTGCACGGCCTTGTCTCCCCAGGAGAGTGGCTTCGAGCGCTCGCGGGCGATCGTGGCCTCCAGCTCGTCGATACGCGTACTCACTCTGTACTCCTCGTGGCCGTGGTCTTTCGCGAGGAGGACATCTGTCTGACGCCGACTCCGTTAGCCTGACTATGGACGAATCACCCCCGACGGGACGTGTCCAAGTGTAGGCAGAAGTTCCTCTATGCGTAACTATCTTCCAATATATGCACGGACCGGATAGCGTGGGTTCCGGATGGGGCCGAGTTCGTTGCGGCGAGGTAACGGTTTATTTCGGTTACGTTACCGCTTCACGAGATCGGGCTTCTGGCCTTGACGTTGACCCCAATTGATGTGATTATTCCATAACCCTATGAGTGATTATGCTCACAGGTCGAGCTAAGAGGTCATAAAGAATCAATTTTTATGACAACACGCACCGCCGCGTGAGGCTCTTGCCGGCGGGCGTTCACAACCAAGAGTGAGGAAGTCATGAAGAAATCTCTGCGTTTGGGGGCGATTCTCGCGACAGCGGCAATCGCAACCATGGCGCTTGTGTCCTGCTCCAGTGGCGGATCAAGCAGCTCCAGCACCAGTGGCACCAAGTCGATCAAGGTGGTCATCGCCGAGTACAGCAATGCGACGAAGCCTTTCTGGACCGCTTTCGCCAAGAAGTACAAGGCGACCACCGGTATCACGATGAACCTCCAGATCATCAGCTGGACCGACATCAACCAGGCCAGCAGCACGATGATCCAGACGGGTAACCTGCCCGACATCCTGAATGAAAACTCGTACGCGAGCTACGCATCGGACGGCCTCCTCTACGACTCGTCCCAGGTCCTGCCTGCGGCGACGAAGGCGGACATCATTCCGGCATTCGTGCAGAGCGGAACGGTCAACGGCAAGTTCTACGGCATGCCTGACCTTTCGTCTGTCCGAGCGATGTTCTACAACAAGGACCTCTTCAAGCAGGCCGGCATCGCCGCTCCGCCCACGACGTGGAACGAGTTTGTTGCTGACGCCCAGAAGATCCAGGCTCTCGGCAATGGCAACGTCGGTTATGCCCAGCCGCTTGGCCCTGAGGAAGCTCAGGCCGAGTTCGCGATCTGGCTCTTCAACAACGGTGGCGCCTTCAAGCAGGGCAACAAGTGGGTTCTGAACTCCGCCGCGAACGTCAAGACGCTCCAGTTCATGAAGGACCTGTCGACCAAGTACCACGTCACCCAGAACAACCCGGGTGCCACGAACCGTACCGACGGTGCGTTCGCACTGTTCGGGCAGGGCAAGGCCGGCATGGTCGTCGGCTTCAGCCCGCTGTCGGGCACGCTCGACGCCGCCAAGACGGTGAACTACGGGATCGCTCCGATGCCGAGTGGCGATGGTAAGGCGCCTCAGACATACGGTGTCACCGACTACCTGATGTCCTTCAAGAAGCCGGGCAACCAGGAGGCCGTCAAGGCGTTCTACAAGCTCTACTACCAGCCCGACCAGATCAACACGTGGATCAAGGCGGAGAACTTCCTGCCGGCGACCACGTCTGGCGTGAAGGTGTTCCAGGATGACCCGAAGCTGGCCAACCTCAAGGTCTACCTCGACACGCTGCCGAACGCTCACCTGACGCCGACCGACGACCCCGAGTGGGACAAGGTCAAGCTGGCCCTCCAGCAGACGCTTGGTCTGGCAGTCGCGCCGAATGGTGACCCGCAGAAGTACCTCGACAACCTTCAAGCGCAGGCAGTAGCAGGAAAGTAGTAGTACTCATGAATCAAGTCATTGCCTCAGGACAACCTGGCAAAGGACTTGGCGCATCCCGTACCCTGGCGCCCGGTCTCCCCAAGGGGGAGGCCGCGGCGCCGGGTTCCGGTGCGGCGCCAGCTCGTCGTAAGCGGCGGCGCAACGACCACAGCGCCGCAAGCATTGGGGTGGCGCTGCTGTGGTTGGGTCCCGTTCTCATCCTGATCTTCGGGGTCGTCATCTACCCGGCGATCGCGCTTCTGATCGCCTCGTTCGGAACCTTCTCGATCACCGGGCTCTACCGAAGCTTCGCGGGGTTCACGAACTACGTCAATCTTCTCGCCAGCCCTGACCTCGGCCAGGTGATGTGGAACACGTTCGTGTGGGTTGCCGCCGTCGTGATCCTGACCAACCTGATCGCCCTCGGGCTGGCGCAGTTCCTCTCGAAGGAGTTCTTCGGACGCCGTTTCGTGCGGTGGGCCGTCATCATCCCGTGGGCGGCGGCGCTGGTCATGACGAGCCAGTTGTTCCGGCTCATGTTCGACTACTACCACGGCATCATCAATCAGATGCTGCTCGGGCTGCACATCATCGCGAAGCCCATCGACTGGTTGGGCAGCTCCACGTTCATCATGCCGACGATGATCGCGGTCGGAATCTTCGTCACCCTGCCATTCACGGCGTACCTCTTCGTCGCCGGACTGAACGCCATTCCGTCGGATGTCTACGAAGCGGCCCGCATTGATGGTGCGACCCCGTGGCAGACCTACCGGGCAATCACCCTGCCGCTGCTGCGTCCGGCGATCCTGATCGCCGTCGTGTTGAACATGATCTACGTGTTCAACTCATTCCCGCTCATCTACATCATGAACGGATCAAACCCCGGGTACGGCAACGACACCATGATCACGTACATGTACAAGGTCGCCTTCCAGGGCGCGACCCACGATGTCGGAATGTCCGCCGCCACCGGAATCTTCAACGTGATCGTGATTCTGATCGCCGTTGGAATTTATCTGCGCTTCACTAACTGGCGCCAAGGAGACCAAGAATCATGACGTCATCGACTCTTACCCGAGTGAGTCCGCCCAGGACCGTGCCGCTGCAGCGCAAGGTGCGCGGCTGGAAGGCCGCCCGCCGGTGGGTCCTGCCGCTGGCCGGTCTGGCCGTCATCATCATCTTCGTTATCCCGTATATCGTGATGCTGCTCGACGCGTTCCGGCCAAGCAGCGAGGTCCTCGCGACGCCGCCCACCTTCTTCCCCAAGACGTGGTCGCTCCAGGCGTTCAGCCAGGTGATCGCCGATCCCTCGTTCCACAACTGGCTCGCGAGCTCGCTCATCGTGGCCGTGTCGTCGACGATCATCGTCATCCTCGTCGCGATCCCGGCCGCGTACTTCACGGCACGGTTCAAGTTCAAGGGTCGGATGGCCTTCCTCGGGCTCGTCGTGGTCACGCAGATGTTTGCGCCGACAAGCCTCGTGGTCGGTATCTACCGTGAGTTCTACGACCTCGGCCTGATCAACACGTATACCTCGCTGATCCTGACGGATGCCGCGTTCAACCTCGCATTCGCGCTCTGGATCCTGCAGGGCTTCTTCTCCGCCATCCCGAAGGAAATCGAAGAGGCGGCCTGGATCGACGGCGCGAGCCACCTCGGCACCATGATGCGAATCATGTTGCCGCTCACCCTGCCGGGGATCGTCACTGCGGTCACCTTCACGTTCATTGCGGCATGGAATGAATACGTGGTCGCCTTGACCCTCATCCAGAGTGACAACCTGAAGCCGCTGACGGTCGGTATCAACTCGTACGTGACCCAATACCAGCAGAACTGGTCGCAGATGTTCGCGGCGTCGCTGATCGCGATCGTCCCCGTGGTCATCCTGTTCGCCCTGATCGAGAAACACCTGATCGGCGGCATGACGGCCGGCGCCGTCAAGTAGCCGACACCCTCGGTAGGCCACGCTCCCTGGCCCGGTGACCGAAGCATTGTGCGACGGTCGCCGGGGCAGTACGAGCGCGCTTTCTGGCCGAGATTCCCGGTCCAAGCGAAGTGATAATGTGATCGTTAGATCGCTATAACGATCATAAATCGTCACAATTGACATCCCTTCTCCACCAGCGCCAAGGAGTCCATCCAATGAATACGAGCACCGAATACATGGCAACGGAGCTGGCATCCCAGCCCGAGACCTGGGCGCGTGCGGAGGCGCTCCGGAGCGAACAGGAGGTGGTGCCGAGCACCGGCCAGAAGGTCGCGATCATCGGCTGCGGGACCTCGTGGTTCATGGCACAGGCGTACGCGGCTCTTCGCGAGTCCAGCGGCCAGGGCGTGACAGACGCGTTCGCGGCATCCGAGGCTTTCGTCGACCGCGACTACGACGCCATCATCGCCCTCACCCGCTCCGGCACGACGACCGAGGTTCTCGAACTGGTCAGAGCCAACCGGGGCAAGACGCGCATCGTGGGGATCGTCGGTGACACCACTTCCCCGTTCGTCGATGAGGTCGACGACCTGATTGCGCTGCCATTCGCCGACGAGCAGTCGGTCGTGCAGACGCGCTTCGCGACGACCGCGCTCGCCTTCCTGCGCGCATCGCTCGGCGAGGACCTGACCGGCGCAATCGCGGATGCCGCGGTCGCGGTCGCCGACGACCTCGACGCCGATCTCATCGACGCCGAGCAGTACACCTTCCTGGGGCGTGGGTGGAGCGTCGGACTCGCTCACGAAGCCGCCCTGAAGATGCGCGAAGCCTCGCAGTCCTGGACGGAGTCGTACGCCGCGATGGAGTACCGTCATGGCCCAATCAGCATCGCAGCGCCAGGCCGCGTCACCTGGATGTTCGGCCAGCCGCCCGTCGGTATCGAGGACGACGTCGCCGCGACGGGAGCCCGATTCGTCTCCAGCGAGCTCGATCCCCTGGCCGAACTGGTCCGTGCCCAGAAGCTCGCGCTGCTGCGTGCTCGCGCGAAGGGCCTCAACCCTGACGTACCGCGCAACCTCACCCGGTCTGTCATCCTGAACCCGTGACTGCAGACCCGACGCTCGCCCACCCCCAACTGCTTGGCGTTGGGGGCGCTGTCATCGCCTTCGACGTCGGGGGCACGGACACCAAGTCCGCGCTCTTCGACGAAACCGGGCGGATGCTTGGGCTCACCCGCACACCGACGCCGCATCGCGGGGCAGACACCGCGACCGCCGTGCTCGAGCACGTCCAGGAACTGACGCTCCAGAAGGCGCGCGAGTTTCCCGGCGTGACGCCCGTCGCGGCGGGCCTGATCGTCCCAGGGCTGGTCGACGACGACCGTGGGATCGGCATCCACGCCACCAACCTCAACTGGTCGAACGTCCCATTCAAGGAACTCGTCGAAGCCCGCCTCGACATCCCCGCATCCTTCTCGCACGACGTGCGCGCCGCGGGCGAGGCCGAGCACCGGCTCGGTGCCGCGCGGCCGTACAACAACGTCGTCGTGATGGTTATCGGCACGGGAATCGCCAGCGCGCTGTTCGTGGATGGGCGCGCGCACATCGGTGGAGGGTACGCCGGGGAGATCGGCCACTCGGTCGTCGACCCAGCCGGGCCGCTCTGCAGCTGCGGCGCGCACGGCTGCCTCGAGAGCATTGGATCCGCTGGTGCCATCGCGCGCCGCTACCAGGAACGCACGGGCATCAAGCCGTCAGGGGCGAAGGATGTGCTCGCGCTCGCCAAGGACGGCGACGTCGCAGCGGGTGAGGTGTGGTTCGACGCGCTCGACGCGCTCGCCCTCAGCATCGCCCAGCTCACGGCCATCCTGGCGCCGGAAGCTGTCGTGATCGGCGGTGGGCTTGCCCAGGCCGGCGATGCCCTTTTCGTGCCGTTGCGTGAGCGGGTCGATGCTCTGCTCAGCTTCCACCGCCGCCCTGACCTCGTGCCCGCCTCGATCGGCGAGAACGCCGGCCTCTTCGGTGCGGCCCTTCGCGCTCGCGATCTCGTCGGAGACGCCGGATAGTACTCATGATCGTCACTGTCACCCCGAATCCGGCCCTGGACCTCACGTACACGGTCGCGCGCGTTCAACTCGGTGAGACGCATCGGGTTCCTGCGGCCGCGTCGCGGGCCGGTGGCAAAGGCGTCAACGT
>JAUZGC010000072.1 GCA_030840105.1 Microbacteriaceae bacterium | reverse complement strand
GTCCGATGGGCGACTCGATCGCTCCGGCTGAGCCTTCGATGCGACGGATGATCCACTCGATCACCCGCGAATTCTCACCGAACCCGGGCCACAGGAAGCGCCCGTCGTTGCTCTTGCGGAACCAGTTCACCTGGAAGATCGCCGGCGCGTGGAAACCGAGGCGCTCGCCGACCGCGAGCCAATGCGCCCAGTAGTCCGCCATGTTGTAACCGCAGAACGGGAGCATCGCGAACGGATCGCGACGCAGTTCGCCGACCACGCCCTCCGCGGCAGCGGTCTGCTCCGACGACATGGTCGCGCCCATGAACACGCCGTGGCGCCAATCGCGCGCCTCGACGACAAGGGGAACGTTGGTCGCACGTCTGCCGCCGAACAGGATCGCATCAATGGGCACGCCATCCGGGTCGTTCCAATCCTCGGAGATCGAGGGACTCTGTGCGGCAGAGACGGTGAAGCGCGAATTCGGATGCGCGGCCGGGCGGCCGGAATCGGGCGTCCAGTCGTTCCCCTGCCAGTCGATGAGGTGGGCCGGGGGCGTCGGGGTCAGTCCTTCCCACCACACGTCGCCGTCGTCCCGGAGCGCGACGTTCGTGAAGATCGTGTTGCCCCAGAGCGTCTCGACCGCCGTCACGTTCGTGTCGATGCCGGTGCCGGGAGCGACGCCGAAGAAACCGGCTTCGGGGTTGATTGCACGCAGGCGGCCATCCGGCCCCTGGCGAAGCCACGCGATGTCGTCACCGATCGTCTCGACGGTCCAGCCGGGGATGGTCGGGCGCAGCATGGCCAGGTTGGTCTTGCCGGAGGCGGACGGGAAGGCAGCGGCCACGTAGTACGCCTTTCCCTCGGGCGACGTGACCTTGATGAGCAGCATGTGCTCAGCGAGCCACCCCTCGTCGCGTGCCATCACCGAGGCGATGCGCAGCGCAAACGCCTTCTTCGCCAGGAGGGCGTTGCCGCCGTATCCGGAACCGTATGACCAGATCTCCCGCGTCTCCGGGAACTGCACAATGTACTTGGTGGGGTTGCTCGGCCAAGCCACATCGCTGCGGCGCCCGCCGTCGTCACCGATGAGTGGTGCCCCGACGCTGTGCACGGTTGCAATCCATGGTGCGCCGGATTCGATCCGTTCGAGCACCTTCGTGCCGACTCGCGTCATGATGCCCATGCTCACCACGACGTATGGCGAATCCGTGATCTCGACGCCGAGCCGCGACATCGGGCTGTCCAGGGGACCCATCGAAAACGGGACGACGTACAGTGTGCGGCCGCGCATGCTGCCGTCAAAGATGCGGCGCAGTTCGGTGCGCATCGCAGCGGGCGCGCGCCAGTTGTTCGTGGGGCCGGCATCCTCTGGTTCAATCGAGCAGATGAACGTGCGGTCTTCGACACGCGCGACATCCGCTGGGTCGCTACGAGCGAGGAAGCTGTTGGGCCGCCATTCTGGGTTCAACCGGATGAGCTTGCCCTCCGCGACGAGTTGCTTGGTCAACTGGTCTGCTTCGTGCATCGAGCCGTCACACCAGACAACCTCATCCGGCTTGGTCAACGCCGCGATCTCCGCAACCCAGGCGCGAAGGCTCTCGTCGGTCGTAGCCTCGTCGCCATCGGTGTGCCCGGCGTGGTGGGGAAGTTCTGTCATCGTCATTCTGACTCTCCTTTCCATCGGCCTCGTCATGGAGGCGTAAATTCTTCTAATGTGCTTAGTTTGCGCTGCTTATCTCGGCGACGATCGGGAAACTTCTCGTTAAGAATCGCGATTCTTTCGGTATGGTAAAGAGATGGACCGCACTGCTGCCGATCCCACGACGCTGGGCCACCGCATCCGCCACTATCGTGGCGAGCGGTCGCTCACGCTGGATGCCCTCGGAGCGGAGGTCGGCGTTGCGGGGAGCCAGCTCTCACTGATCGAGAACGGGAAGCGCGAACCGCGGCTCTCCCTGTTGCAGGCCATTGCGACCACGCTCGGCGTCGAGCTCACCGACCTGCTCTCGGGGGATCCACCCAACTCGCGTGCGGCACTCGAAATCGAACTCTCCCGCGCTCAGCGCAGCCCGCTCTATGCGGCGCTTGGCCTGCCCACCGTCAAGGCGACGCGAGGCACACCGACCGAGACGCTCGAGGCGATCATCGGCCTGCACCGCGAGCTCTCCCGCCGGGCGAACCAGGCCGTCGCGACGCCGGAGGAAGCCCGCCGTGCGAACAACGAGCTCCGCGAGCAGATGCGGGCGCAGAACAACTACATCCCGGAGATCGAGGAACTCGCCGAGGAGCGCGTGCGAGCATCCGGACATTCGGTGGGCGCGCTGAGCCACCGTGAGGTCAGCGTCATGGCCGAGCAGCTCGGCTTCAGCCTCATCTATGTCAGCGACCTTCCCCATTCCGCACGGTCGGTCACCGACCTCGCGAACGGGCGGATCTACCTGCCCCCCGCCTCGATCCCTGGCGGGCACGGCCTGCGATCGATGGCATTGCAGGCGATGGCGCATCGATTGCTCGGCCACGAGCGCCCCGACAGCTACGCCGAGTTCCTGCGCCAGCGGCTCGAGATCAACTACTTTGCTGCATCCTGCCTCATGCCACGTGAGGCGGCCGTTGGATTCCTGCAGCAAGCCAAGCGGGACCGCGTGCTTTCCGTCGAGGACTTCCGGGACGCGTTCGGCGTCACGCATGAGGCGGCGGCGCTCCGCCTGACCAACCTCGCCACGAGCCACCTCGACATGACGCTGCACTTCCTGCGGGTGGGCGACGACGGCGCTCTCTACAAGGGGTACGAGAATGACGGGCTCCCGCTGCCGACCGACGTCACGGGTGCGATCGAGGGTCAACTGGTGTGCCGGCAGTGGAGCGCGCGCAGTGCATTCACCCACACGAATCGCACGACCGAGCTGTACCAGTACACGGACACTCCCGCAGGAACATTCTGGTGCGCAAGCCAGACCGGCACGACCTCGGCCGGCGGCTTCTCGATCACCGTGGGTGTTCCCTTCACGCAGGCCAAGTGGTTCCGCGGACGCGAGACGACGGTGCGCGCGGTATCGCGCTGCCCGGACGAATCCTGCTGCCGCCGGCCGGGGCCCGAGCTCGAGTCCCGGTGGGCCGGCCAGGCCTGGCCGAGCGCGCGGCTGCACGCGCACATCCTGTCTCCCCTGCCGTCCGGGAGCTTCCCCGGCGTGGATGACTCCGAGGTGTATGCGTTCTTGGAGTCGCACTCGGCCACCTAGCCGCTGGTGACTCCCTGCGACTATTTGGGCTGCATCCGGATCGCGCCGTCGAGCCGAATGACCTCCCCGTTGAGCATGGGATTCTCGACAATGTGGCGTACGAGGGCCGCGAACTCGCCCGGCTTGCCCAGGCGGGACGGATGCGGCACCTGTCCGGCAAGAGAATCCCGCGCGGCCTGCGCCAGTCCCGCGAGCATGGGCGTCTCGAAGATGCCGGGCGCAATCGCCATGACCCGGATGCGTTCCCGTGCCAGCTCGCGCGCGATCGGCAGCGTCATTGCTGCCACACCGCCCTTCGATGCGGCGTACGCGGGCTGCCCGATCTGGCCGTCGAACGCGGCGACGGACGCCGTGGTCACGATGACGCCGCGCTCCTCCCCGACCGGCTCGGTCCGCGCCATCGCGGCCGCCGCGAGGCGGATCACGTTGAACGTGCCAACCAGGTTGACCCGGATCACGCGCTCGAAGTCCGCGAGCGGAAGCGTCCCGTCGCGCCCGAGCACCTTGCCCGGCGTCGCGATCCCGGCGCAGTTCACGACGATGCGCAGCGGCGCGAGAGCCACCGCGGCATCGACAGCGGCCTGCACCTGGGCCTCGTTGGCTACATCCGCCGCCACGAAGCGCGCCGTCGGCCCGAGCGAGACCGCCGCCTTCTCGCCCTCGGAGTCCGGCAGGTCGAGAATGATGACCGATGCCCCGGCATCCGTCAGGGCGTGTGCGGTCGCGAGTCCGAGGCCGGAGGCGGCGCCGGTGACGAGCGCGGAGCATCCGCTGATCTGCATGCTGACTCCTACAGTCGCTCGATGATTGTGGCGTTGGCCATGCCGCCGCCCTCACACATGGTCTGCAGCCCATAGCGACCGCGCGTGGCGTCCAGCTGGTTGACGAGGGTGGCCAGCAGGCGCGTCCCCGAAGAGCCGAGGGCGTGCCCGAGGGCGATCGCACCGCCGCGCGGATTGAGCCGGGTGAGGTCGGCCTCGAACTCCCGTTGCCACAGCAGTGGAACGGGCGCGAATGCCTCGTTCACCTCGTAGGCGTCGATGTCGTCGACCGACAGCCCCGTGCGTGCGAGGACTTTCTCCGTCGCCGGCACGACACCCGTAAGCATCAGGAGCGGGTCGCTGCCCGCAACACCGAAGCCATGGAATCGCGCACGCGGCGTGAGGCCGAGGCTCTCCGCGCGTTCGGCGCTCATGATGAGGGCGGCAGATGCGCCATCCGTGAGTGGCGAGGAGTTCCCCGGCGTGATCTTCCAGTCGATCTCGGGGAAACGCGCGGCAAGCTCATCGCTGCGGAACGAGGGTGCGAGACTCGCGAGTCCCTCGACGTTCGTCGTCGGCCGCACCGTCTCGTCGACTGTGACGGCTTCGCCGCCCGGCGTGCCAACGGCCACGATCTCGCGGTCGAAATCACCGGCGGATGCCGCTGCCGCAGCGAGCGCGTGCGAGCGCGCGGAGTACGCATCCAGCTCCTCACGACTGAACTTCCAGCGCGCGGCAATGAGTTCGGCCGCGATTCCCTGGCTGATGAGTCCGTCGGGGTAGCGTTCGGCAAGGAGCTCGCCAGAGCCGGAATGCCCGGCGAGGTTCGAGAGCAGCGGCACGCGGCTCATCGACTCGACGCCGCAGGCGACGACGACGTCATACGCGCCCGCCATGACGCCCTGGGCGGCGAACGCGACGGCCTGTTGGCTCGACCCGCACTGCCGGTCGATCGTCACTGCGGGGATCGACTCGGGAAACCCCGCGCTGAGCACGGCCGTTCGCGTGATGTTCATCGCCTGGTCGCCGACCTGGGTGACGCATCCGCCGATGACGTCATCGATGAGCGCCGGATCCAGGTCGCTCCGCCGCGCAAGTTCGGCGAGCACCCCGGCCAGCAGGTCGACCGGATGCACCTCGGAGAGCGCGCCGCCGGGCTTTCCACGCCCCGACGGGGTGCGGATCACGTCAACGATGACGGCATCGGTGCTCATACGGCCAGACTAACTACACCTCGAACCGATGGGCCAACTACACCGCGAACGGATCGGGCGTGAGCGTGTACTTCGTCGAGAGGTATTCGTGGATTCCTTCGAGGCCACCCTCGCGTCCGAGCCCCGAGTGCTTGACGCCGCCGAACGGCGCCGCGGCGTTCGAGATGACACCGACGTTGAGCCCCATCATCCCGGTCTGCAGTCGCTCGATCATCCGCTGGCCGCGGGCGAGATCCTTCGTGAACACGTAGCTCACGAGGCCGAACTCGGTGTCGTTGGCGATCCGGATCGCATCGGCCTCGTCGGTGAACGGAACGATCGCCAGCACCGGGCCGAAAATCTCCTCGCGCAGGATGTCGCTGCCCGGCTTCACTCCGCTGATCACGGTCGGCTCGTAGAACGTGCCAGTCCCCTCGATCGCTGAACCGCCGGTCAGCACGGATGCCCCACGCTCGACCGCATCCCGTACCAGCTTCTCGGCCTTCTCGACGGCCGCCTCATTGATCAGGGGGCCGATCGTGACGCCATCGTCGGTCCCGCGGCCGACGCGGAATCCGTTGACGCGCTCGGTCACCCGCCGCGCGAACTCCTCCGCGATCGATTCGTGCACGATGAACCGGTTCGCGGCCGTGCAGGCCTGACCGATATTGCGGAACTTCGCGATCATTGCGCCGTCGACGGCCCGGTCGAGGTCGGCATCCTCGAACACCACGAACGGCGCGTTTCCGCCGAGCTCCATCGACGTACGCAGCACGCCGTGCGCCGACTGCTGGATGAGCTTCTGGCCGACCGCCGTCGAACCCGTGAAGCTCAGCTTGCGCAGGCGCGGGTCCTCGATGATCGGGCCGGAGACCTCGCCGGAGGTCGACGTCGTGATCACGTTGAGGACCCCGGCGGGCAGCCCGGCATCCTCGAGCAGCCTGGCGACATAGAGGGTCGTCAGCGGCGTCAGCTCGGCCGGCTTGATGACGACCGTGCAGCCGGCGGCCAACGCAGGGGCGATCTTGCGGGTTGCCATCGCGAGCGGGAAGTTCCACGGCGTGATCAGGTAGCACGGGCCGACCGGATGCTGCGACACGATCATGCGCCCCGTGCCCTCGGGATTCGTCCCGTAGCGGCCGGCGATCCGCACGGCCTCTTCGCCGAACCAGCGCAGGAACTCACCGCCGTAGGTCACCTCGCCCTGCGACTCGGCCAGGGGCTTGCCCATCTCGAGCGTCATGAGCAGCGCGAAGTCATCCCTGCGCTCCTGCAGCAGGTCGAACGCGCGCCGCAGGATCTCGCCACGCGCGCGGGGCGCCGTGGCCGCCCACGAATCGGCGGCCGCGACGGCCGCATCGAGAGCGGCGATGCCGTCATCGGACGAGGCATCCGCGATGGTCTTGATGACGGAACCGGTCGCCGGGTCGACGACATCGATGCTGTGCCCGGCCGAACCGTCCACCCACTGCCCACCGATGTACAGCTTGCTCGGCACACGGGCAAGCAACTCGGTCTCGTTTGGCACGCTCATCAGAACTCCTCCACTAATCGAACGCCTTCTTCGAGGCGGTGAGGATCGCCCCGGCATGCGCAAGCTCACCGAGGGCCGCCTCACTCGTCTCTGCCGCGACACCGGCCACGAGATCCGTCAGCACGCGCACGCGCTGTCCGTGGGCGAGCGCATCGAATGCGGATGCCCGCACGCAGTGATCGGTAGCGATCCCGACGAAGTCGATGTCGGTGACCCCGTGCTCGTCGAGCAGGTTGTGCACCGTCGAGCCCGCCTCGGTGTGCCCCTCGAAAATGGAGTACGCCGGCTTGCCTTCGCCCTTGAGAATGTGGAAATTCACCCGGTCCGTAACGAATGCGGGGTGGTACTCGGCCCCCTTCGTGCCCGCGATGCAGTGGTCCGGCCACGTTGTCTCGAAGTCGGGTTCCGCACCGCGTGCGAAGTGGCCCCCGTTGTCGTTGTCGGCATCGTGCCAGTCCCGCGACGCGAAGATGTGGTCGTAGGCATCCGCATGATCTGCCAACAGGCGCGTCACACCGACGGCGACCGCGGCGCCGCCATCGACGCCGAGCGCACCACCCTCCGTGAAATCGTTCTGCACGTCGATGATGAATAGTGCTCTGCTCATGACTGCCTCCGAACCATCAATTGTTGGAGAGATTGTCTCCACACTTGTAAAAGCCCGTGACGAGGGTGTCAATCGCGGTCTTGGCGTTGTCGCTCACCTTGCCGAGGGCGTAGACGGCGAACGTCAGCGCCGTGCCGTCCTTGGCCTTGATCACACCCGCGAGCGTGTAGCCGTTGTTGATCCATCCGGTCTTTGCCAGGACCGCGCCCCGCGCGATGGAATTCGCACCGGTGAACCGGGCGTAGCCAGGGCCGAGCGTGCCGGTCTTGCCCGAGATCGGCAACCCGTCGTAAACCACGCCGAGCCCGTTGTCGCGGTTGAGAACCTTGACGAACAAGCGATCGACGTACGACGGAGGAACGGCGTTGTCGGCACTGAGCCCTGACCCATCCGCAATATGGATGCCCGTCGTGTCGATCCCGTACGGCTTGAGCGCTGTGATCACGCCCTGGTTCTCCGCGGCGAACGTGTTGCCCGCGCCGGTCTTGATCGCGACCAGCCGCGCGAGGGTTTCCATGATCGTATTGTCGGAGACCGCGAGCGCCTGGTCGATGAGCGCGGACACAGGCTGCGACAGCACCTGGCCGAGCTGCTTCGCCCCCGCCGGCGCAGTGCCCTGCGTGATCGAAGTCACGTTGTTACCCGTAGCCGTCGTGAGCGCAGCGGCGAATGCGTCGGCGGCCCGTCCGATCGGATCCGTGCTGCGCGGGGACTCGACGGCACGCGGATCGTTCCGGTCGCCGTCCACCTGCAGTGCGGTCACGTATGCGGTGCTGCCCTGGACGACACGCTCCTCGTGCTCGTCCCAACTCGGCTGCCAGACCGGTCCGCCGAACAGCGAGGCGTCGACGATGACCTTCGTGATGGGCCCGTTCGTGGCGGTGTCCCAGGCCGCGCTGACCTGCTTGGCGAGATCATCGATGTGCGGGGCATTCGTATAGAAGGATGCCTGCCCGGTTGGCAGGCGGGAGAGCGTCACGTCTCCACCGCCGATGATTACGACCGAGCCAGGCTCCGTACCCTTGACGACCGTGGTCGGGATCCGATAGGTGGCACCGAGGACCTGGAGCGCGGCCGCAGCCGTCAACACCTTCATGACGCTGGCGGTCGCGGCCGGCTGACTGCCGTTGCGGTCGAAGAGCACCTCGCCCGTCGTCGCATTGAGAACCTGGGCCTCGAGGGTGCCGAGTCTGGCGTCCTGCGTAAGCGCGTTGACCGAACAGGTGCGGAGCCTGCTCGCGGCGGCGGCGTTGGCCGGGACCGGGCGCGCGGTGGCTGTCGGCGTCGGAGTCACCGTCGGCGTCGGCGACGCCGACGGGGTGCCAACGGCGGCGGATGCTGATGCGCCGACCGATGCGCCGAGCGCGACCGCTCCGGAACCCACGATCACGAAGCCCACCGCCGCGGCAGCGATGATCCACGCTTGCGGGTGCCGGCGAACGGCCGTGAGAATTCCCGCGAAGGGTGACGTCGTGGCCTTCGTTGCGCCCAACTCGTCGGCGTCCGGATCGTCCATCAGGCCATCTTATCGAGCGCGACTGGGTACTACTCTCCCGGGTAGACGAGACCGATCTGCCGGCGAATCTCGTCCAGAGTCTCCATGATCGACACGGACTCGCTGGGTGAGAGGATGTCACTTGCCGTGCGGCCGGCGCGAATCAGTCGCTCGGCCTCCTTGGCCTGGAATTCCTTGCCATGTCCGACGAACTCGCTGCTGTCGAAGGTCTCGATGACCTCGCCGGTGCTGCTGATCACGCGGAACGTCGTCGGCGTGTACCAGACGCCGTCGATCTCGATGCGGCCTTCCTTGCCGAGGATCGTCGCCGTGTTGGAGCCGCGCGTGTCGCTGGCGGAGTATGTCGAGGCCAACTCGCCATCCGCATACTTGAAGATTGTCGCAACCGACGCATCCGCCCCCGTCTCCTTGAACGAGGCGCTGGCGTGGATGGTATGCGGGGAGCCGAACAGGTGTGCGGCAAACGAGATCGGGTAGATGCCGAGGTCGAGCAGCGCGCCGCCGCCCAGTTCGAGAGCATTGAGGCGATGTGCAGGATCGTCGGTGATGTCCTGCGTGTGATCGGCGATGAAGCCGCGCACTTCGCCGATCGTGCCCGCCGCGAGGATCTCCCGGATCCGCACGACGTGCGGCAGGAAGCGAGTCCACATCGCCTCGAGCACGAGGAGGTTCTTGGCCGCGGCAAGATCGACGACCTCGCGCGCTTCACGCGCATTCAGCGTGAACGGCTTCTCGACGAGCACATGCTTGCCCGCGCTGAGTGCGAGCTTGGCGTTGTCGGCGTGGAAGGGGTGCGGCGTCGCGATGTAGATGATGTCCACCTCAGGGTCGGCCACGAGATCCTCGTAGCTCCCGTGCGCGTTCGGGATGCCGAACTCCGCCGCGAACTCGTCCGCGCTCTCCTGCGACCGCGAGCCCACCGCCTGAATGGTTAAGCCAGCCCCCCTCAGGTCCGTCGCGAACGTGTGCGCAATGCCACCCGTTGCCAGGATTCCCCATCGAATCGTCTCCGCCACCATTGCCTCCGATCGTGGGCTCCCTGCCCGGACCTAGCCATGCTAACCGGGTCCGCGGCGATCCTCTGTGGCAGGATGCGCGCGTCGTAGCA
The DNA here is from genome assembly GCA_030840105.1 of Microbacteriaceae bacterium. GTDB lineage: Bacteria > Actinomycetota > Actinomycetes > Actinomycetales > Microbacteriaceae > JAUZGC01. The sequence goes on along the minus strand of JAUZGC010000072.1, from coordinate 21,187 downwards.
ACGGGAGGAGCCGATTTCGACACGCGTGCGCGTGGTGCTTCGCGCCTCGTTACTCAACCATCACGGACTGCTGTTGGTTGAGTAGGCCGCCAGCGGCCGTATCGAAACCGGGTGCGTCGGCACGACTTCTGCGGTCTTGTCGAGTTCCGTCTGGCCGCTAGGGCACAGTGTTCACCGCGTAGTTGTCGAACTTGACCGTGACCGGAGTGATGGTGGCAGCGGTCGACAGGTAGGTGCGGAGGCCGACCGTGCCCGACGTCTGCAGTGCAGCGGTTGAGTCGGTCACACTGGCTTGCCACGCGGATGGCTCTGGCTGCCCGGTGCGCCAGAGTTTCGCACGCACCGTCGTTGGAGAGGTTCCGAAGACCTGGACGCGCAGCATCAACTGTTGACCCGTCGCGTACGTCAGTCCCGAGACGACCACCGTTTGCATCACGGTCGGCCCCTGGAGCAGGTGGAGTTGCACGGCGCCGCTGGACTGGAGGTAAGCACGGCCCTCATAGTCAGTCGTACCGACCAGTCTCCCGACCGCGGAGATGAAGATGCTGCCACCGGACGGCGGCGAATCCGTCGTGAAGCCGACCGTCGTGTCAGTGCTGGTCCTCGAGACACCATTGAGCGTCTGGGTCTTGGTCGCTCCCGCTTGGTCGAGGATCTGGCCGGTGCCGGCTGCGACCGAGTATGCCGAGGTGACGCCGGAACCCGTCCAGGCCCCGCCCAGCTCGGCCGACCCCCAGCCGTTACTGATGGCGCGCTCGAACGGATCGCGAGCCAGCGCGCTGCCGGTTGGCACCGTCACCGACCGGGTGGTGGTCCCCGTGGTCCCTCTGTTATCCGTCACGGTGAGACGTACCGTATAGGTCCCGGCCACCGCGTAGGTGTGGCTGGAGGTGGAGCCTGTCGCGGTCGCGCCGTCGCCGAAGTTCCATGCGTAGGAGGCGATGGAGCCATCCGGGTCACTCGACGCGCGTCCATCTGCCGTGACGACCAGCGCGTTCGTCGTCGTGGTGAACGATGCGATCGGTACCTGGTTGCTGCCACTGATCGTCACCGTGTTACTGAGCCTCGAGACCTGGTTGCCGTCAGGGTCGGTCACGTACAGACGATAGGAATGTACGCTGCCCGGTGCCAGCCCGCTGTCGAGGAATGACATGGCCGGTCTCGTCCAAAATCTCGAGATCTGGTTCACCTGGTACACCGGGGCGGACGTGTTGCCGTCGCGGACCAGCTTGTAGTTGAGGTTCACGTTGTCCTGGTCGTAGGTCGCCGTCCAGGAGATGCGGGCCTGACCGGATGCCGGCGACGTCGCGTTCGGCGTGAGGGTCGTGTTGGAAGCGCTGGCGTTCGGCCCGACCTTGCTCTTCACCACTGAGTCGAGCGCGTAGCGGGTGAGCCCGTATTGCGCGACGCCATTGACATAAGGAAACTCGCCGCCAACCACGAGATACTGGCTGTTGCCCGAGACACTCCACGTCGCCTGGTTCTGGCCGGTAAACGAGCCAATCACATAGTCCGGGTACCAGTTGAGCTGCGTCGGTGCGGGCTGGCCGGTGAAGTTGGCGTAGTCGGGATTACCGTCATTGGTGAGAGTACCCGTTCTCGCTTTCGAGAAGGCGACCCCATAGTGGTACGTTCGCGGGGTGATCTCAGGGAAGGCGCCGACGTTGTTGCAACCGTGCGGATGCCCTGCCACGTAGAGGGCGTTTCCGAGTGGATAGACCGAATACGTGTCGCCGTGGCAGTCCTCCAGCCACAGCAACGCTCCGGTATTCGGATCGGCTGAGAAGCTGCCCTCCAGATTGCCTCCGGAACCGTATACATAGCCGGAGCCATAGACCCGGTCGCTGGTGGCGACGAGCGACGTGATCCCCGCGTAGAGCCCGGCATCCCGGACGACCGAGTTCGCCGGGAACGGAAGCGCGCTGCCGTTCGTGCCGCTCAGCATGGCCAGCCCGTAATGGGCGGCACCGTTCATTTTCTGGAAACGACCGCCCGCATACACTTTCGAGCCGTCAGTACTGACGGCCAGGGCATCCACCACATAGTCCGCGCTGGCCGCCCAACTCGTGACGAGAGACCCGTTCGAGGCGTTGATCTTCGCAATGTAACCGCGCGGCGTTCCATTCACCGTCGAGAACGTGCCGCCGGCGTACACGGCAGTATTCGTCGCGGCCAGCGCGCGAACCTGGCTCCCCATGATGGGACGGAACGAGCTGATGACCTGCCCGGTTGCCGTGCTGATCGCGACGATGCGATAGTAGTTGCCTCCCCCAGCGGTGGTGAAGTCACCGCCAACGTAGACGCGTGAGCCGTCGGGCGAAGCCGCGATCGCGAGCGCCTGCGCGTTCAGCGGAACGTCGAAGGTTGAGATCAGGACGCCGGTAGTGACGTTGTACGCGAGCAGGTTGCTGCGCGGTGTGGTACTCGTTCCCGCTGCGGCTCCCGCAGGCCGGGCGTTGGTGAACTTGCCGGCCACGTAAACGGTGTTGCCCACGACTACCTGGGCCCACGCGACACCGTTGATCTGCGTGGTGGGCAACGCATACGCGCCTACCGTCGGCGGTGAGGCAGGATTATTCGGATCGAGTGGGGCCGTGTCCGCCGAAGCCGGCGACGCGAGCGTGAGGCCCCCGAGAACAAGGCCGATCACAGTGCTGAGGGAAGTAACGATGCCGAGCGCGCGGGACTTTCTTGAAATACTCATGACCACCCCGGGGATATGTCGCGCGAATAGTGCGGTGGATAATGGACGTCTCGCCACGTGCCTACGGCGCGTCGCCTCGTTGGAGCTTGGTCCGTTGGAGCCTGGAGTCGGAAGATGAAGGTTTCTCAACTCTTCATGCGCTCTGAGAGTACACCCCTGTTCGGGGGAAGCGAAAGCCCGCTACCTCACGTGAAGGAAGTCGACTGATGCTGCGCTCCGCTACTGCGCTAGGTTCACGGCGTAGTTGTCGAACTTGTACGTGACCGGAGTCGTGGTCGCACTGGCCGACAGATAAGTGCGGAGGCCGACCGTGCCCGACGTCTGCAGCGCTGCGACCGCATCGGTCACACTGGCCTGCCACGCTGCCGGCTCCGCCTGCCCGGTAGACCAGAGCTTCGCTCGGATCGTCGTCGGAGAGGCACCGAAGACCTGGACGCGCAACGTCAGTTGCTGCCCGACCGCGTACGTGAGTCCCGAGATCACGACCGTTTGCAACACGGTCGACCCCTGGAGCAGGTGGAGTTGCACGCTGCCGCTCGACGGGATGTACGCGCGGCCCACGTAGTCAGTCGAGCCGACCAGTCGCCCGATCGCCCCGACGAAGAGGCCGCCACCGGTCGGTGCCGAGTCCGTCGTGAAGGTGACCGTCGTGTCCGTGCTGTTCGTCGAGACCCCGTTCAGCGTCTGGGTCTTGGTCTCGCCCGCCGGGTCGAGGATCTGCCCGGTGCCGGCCGCGACCGAGTATGCCGATGCGACACCGGAACCCGTCCAGGCGCCGCCAACATCTGCCGACCCCCACCCGTTGCTGACGGCACGCTCGAACGCATCGCGAGCCAAAGCGCTACCCGTCGGCACCGTCACAGACCTCGTGGTGGTTCCCGTGGTCCCCGTGTTATCCGTCACCGTGAGACGAATGGTGTAGGTCCCAGCCACTGCATAAGTGTGGCTGGAGGTGGAGCCGGTCGCGGTCGCGCCGTCGCCGAAGTTCCACGCGTAGGAGGCGATGGAGCCATCGGGATCGCTCGATGCACGTCCGTCGACTGCGACCGCCAGCCCGCTTTGCGTCGTCGTGAACGATGCGACGGGTGCCTGATTGCCGACTGTCCCACTGATGGTCACCGTGTTGCTGAGCCTCGAGACCTGGTTGCCATCCGGATCGGTCACATACAGACGATAGGAATGTGTACTGCCCGGCACCAGTCCACTTTCGGTGAACGACATGGCCGGCCGAATCCAGAATCTCGAGATCTGGTTGACCTGGTAGACGGGGTTTGCAGTATCACCGTCGCGGACCAGCTTGTATGTGAGGTTCACGTTGTCCTGGTCGTAAGTCGCCGTCCAGGAGATGCGGGCCTGCCCGGATGCAGGCGAGGTCGCGTTCGGCGTGAGGGTCGTGTTGGAAGCGCTCGCGTTCGGCCCGACCTTGCTCTTCACCACCGAATCCAGCGCGAACCGCGTGAGCCCGTATTGCGCGACACCGTTGACGTACGGGAACTCGCCGCCGACCGCGAGATACTGGCTGTTGCCCGAAATACTCCACGCCGCCTGGCCCTGGCCGGTGAAGGACCCGGTTACCCAGTCCGGATACCAGTTGAGCTGCGTCGGCGCAGGCTGACCGCGGAAGTTGGCGTAGCGAGTGTTGCCGTCGTTGGTGAGAGTGCCTGTGGTCGCCTTGGAGAAGGCAATGGTGTGGTGATATGTCCGCGGATTGGTCTCCGGGAAGGCTCCGACGTTGCGGCAGTCGTGCGGATGCCCCGCGGCGTAGAGGGCGTTTCCGTGTGGATAGACCGAATACGTGTCGCCGTGGCAGTCCTCCAGCCACAGCAGCACTCCGGTATTCGGATCGGCGGAGAAGCTGCCCTCCAGATTGCCCCCGGAACCGAACACATACCCGGAGCCGTAGACCCGGTCGCTGGTGGCAACGAGGGCGGTGATTCCGGCGTTGTCCCCTGCGTCTCGCACAACGGAGTTGGCCGGGAAGGGGAGTGCACTGCCGTTCGTGCCGGTCAGCATAGCCAGCCCGTAATGCGCGGCGCCGTTCATGTTCTGGAAACGACCGCCCGCATACACTTTCGAGCCGTCGGTACTGACGGCCAGGGCATCCACCACATAGTCCGCGCTGGCCGCCCAACTCGTGTCGAGGGACCCGTTCGAGGCATTGATCTTCGCGATGAAACCGCGCGGCGTGCCGTTCACACTCGAGAACGTGCCGCCCGCATAGACGGCGGTATTGGTGGCGGCCAGCGCGCGAACCTGGCTCTCCATGATGGGACGGAACGAGCTGATGACCTGCCCGGTGGCTGTGCTGATCGCGACGATGCGATAGTAGTTGCCACCCCCGGCCGTGGTGAAGTCGCCGCCGACATAGACGCGCGAGCCGTCGGGCGAAGCCGCGATCGCGAGCGCCTGCGCGTTCAGCGGAATGTTGAGACTCGAAAGGTTGCCGGTGGTGATGTCGTACGCGAGCAGGTTGCTGCGCGGCGTCGTATTCGTTCCGGCCGGCGCACCAGCAGGCCGGGCGTTGGTGAACTTGCCGGCCACATAAACGGTATTGCCCACGACCACTTGGGCCCACGCGACACCATTGATCTGCGTGGTGGGCAACGCATACGCGCCCACCGTCGGCGGTGAGGCAGGATCGTTCGGATTAGGTGGGGCCGTGTCGGCCAAGGCCGGCGACGCAAGCGTGAGGCCTCCCAGAACCAGGCCGATCACCGTGATGACGGAGGTGACGATACCGCGCGGGTGGGTACGCGACGTGGGCGAAGCGCTCATGACAACCCTCGAGTTAATAGGTCGCACGAATAGTGTTGCGGTCGTGAGGACTCACCACCTGCGAGGTGCGTCCCCCGTGTTGGAGATGTGGGGCAAACATGACAGTTTCTCAACTAGTCATACGATTGAGGGTACGCCCGTTCGGACGGAGTGAACCCCGAAATAGGTGATCTCGCAGATTAAGGAAGCCCTGGCAGGCGACGAAACCGTAAAGTGCAAGAGAGGGCGCAAGCCCTCGGCAGGTATCGGCCCAATGGCCTCGGATGCCAGTGTTTTACTGGAGCCGCCCAAGGGAATCGAACCCTTGACCTTCTCATTACGAGTGAGATGCTCTGCCGACTGAGCTAGGGCGGCGTGGGCCACGATTCTCGACAAGTCGAGCGCGACACACAGCTAGATAGCTTAGCCGATCTCGAGTGGTGCGCAGAACGCGGCCCTGCCAGTCAGGACGTGCTGCGTGCGAACTCTTGCAGTTCGGCGAACGACGAACGCAGAAGAGACGCCAGTGGGCCGGCGCCGCCACGGCTGGCCCACGTTGTCCAGGCGTGACGCATTCCGGCAAAAGCGACAAGCATGATGAGTCGCGCCCGTCGCTGCAACGCCTCGGGTTCGCGCGTGAGTTCCGGATCATCGTGCGCAAGCCTGCGCTCGAGAACGGCGGAAAGCTCGTCCTCGAATTTGTGCATGCTCGAGATGCGCATCGCGAAAAGCTGCGGATTGTCTTTGAACAGCGCCCGCCGCAATTCGTGGAGTCGATGCGCGCCCCGGCCATCCACTTCGTCCCCCGATTCCTCGCCGCCGAAGTCGGCGTCATCGATCGCCATGATGAGCAGCTCGGCGATCCCGACCAGAATCGGCTCCTCCGGGCCGGCACTTACGAAGCGTTCGACCGTGACCTCATCGGGCAATTCAGGCAGCTCGCCGATGATCGCCGACTCTTTGGACGGAAAATAGTTGAAGAAAGTGCGCGGCGAAACATTGGCCGCGTGGCTGATCTCGTCGACGGTGACCCGGTCGAAGCCGCGCTCGCTTGCCAGCTCGACTGAAGCGAACTGGATAGCCCGCCTGGTCGCCAGGCGCTTGCGTTCGCGCAGCCCCAGCTCTTCCTCGGTCACACTCATGCGTTCAATTATTGCAGCCTATGCAAAGTTGCAGCAAACCAGACGGATGCTCAGCACATCGGATCCGTGGCCGGCACCGTCCCAGAGACAAGGAACTTGTCGACCGTATTGTTCACGCACGAGTTCGACTTGTTGTACGCGGTGTGGCCCTCGCCTTTGTAGGTGAGGAGGTGGCCGCTCGTGAGTTCTTTGGCGAGATTCTGCGCCCAGACGTACGGAGTCGCCGGGTCGTTGGTCGTTCCAACGACGAGAATGGGCGCCGCGCCCGCTGCATGGACCGGACCGCGCTGCACGGTCGACTTGTACGGCCAGGTCGCGCATCCGATATCGCCGTATCCCATGTACGGACCGATGACCGGCGCCACCTGCGCAAGCTCTGCGGCTTGCGCCCGCATCGTCGCCGGGTCGGCGTTGTACGTGTAATCGAGACAGTTGATCGCCATGAACGCCTCGGTCGAATTATCAAGGTACGAGCCGTCCGAGTTGCGACCGTTGTAGCCATCCGCCAGTTGGAAGGCGATCGACGCGTCGCCCTGCATCACCGAAGCGAACATCTGGCTCAAGGTCGACCACGCGTTCGCGTCGTAGAGCGGATAGATGATCGCGGTCACCAGCGTGTTCGCGCCCAGTTCGCGGCCATCGGAGTTACGGATCGGGCTCTTGTCGACCGCGGCAAGAAGCGCCGAGATGGTCTTCATGCTGTCGTCGACCGTCCCGCTGAACGGGCAGTTCTTGCCCGCGAGGCAGGCTTTCACATATGCACGCAAGGCGTTCTCGAAGCCCACCGACTGCACCTTGGTGACCTCAAAGTTGCTCGCGGCCGGGTCCAGCGCACCGTCGAGCACAAGTCGCCCCGTCTTCTTGGGGTACAGATTGGCGTAAATCGTGCCAAGGTACGTTCCGTAGGAGTACCCGAGATAGTTCAGCTTCTTGTCGCCGAGCGCTGCCCTCAGCACATCCAGGTCGCGAGCGGCGCTCACGGTGTCGACGTGCGCCAGCAGCGTGCCGGTGTTCGCGGCACACGCATTGGCGAAGTCGGTGGATGTCTTTACATTGTTCGCGATCCAGGCGTCCGAACCGCGCGCCCCCGGCGTAATGCCGTAGAGGTACTGGTCCATCTGGGTGGGTCCATAACACTTCACGGCAGTCGAACGGCCGACCCCGCGTGGGTCGAAACCGACGATGTCGTAGCTCGACTGCAGCGTCTTGTCTGTCGCGTAGTTGATCGAATCCTTGACGAAGTCGTAGCCCGATCCACCGGGGCCGCCCGGGTTCACGAGCAGGGAGCCGAGCCGCGTTCCGGTTGCGGGCTGGCGCACGAGAGCCAGCTTGATCTCCCCTGTGCCGGGATTCGACCAGTCGAGCGGCACCTTCGCCGTCGTGCATTGCAGATTCTGGCCACAGTTCGCCCACGACAGCGTCTGGCCGTAGAACGGTGCGAAAGCGGCCGCGACCTTCTCGCCCGTGGGGGTCGACGTGTTCGAGGTGTGCGGAAGGAACCACGTGACGCACCCGCTCAGCGCGAGTGCCACGGTTGCGGCGATCGCGATGGCGGAGGTGCGCACGGCGGCACGGCGCGCGCGTCCCGTCCTGGGGCGGCTGATCACTGGGTGTTCCCCTTTCGAACGGCACTGCCGTTTCTTACGGTGCTGGTGAGCATGGCCTCGAGGGCGAGAGCTGGCGCGACGTTCGCGTCGATTCGCTCCCTGGCGACGGCGATCGCGTCCATTGCGGCGAGTGTCGCAGCCGGGCTCGTGCGCGCGCTAAGACGTTCGAGCTGATCGGCGAGCTCGCGGTTGACGAGCGCGCTGTCGCTGCCCAGCTGCAGCATGACGACGTCACGATACAGCGAGAGCAGGTCCACGAGGATGCGGTCGATCCCGTCGCGCAGGCTGCGTGTGGCGCGGCGCTTCTGGTCATCTTCGAGTTGGCGAAGCTGGGCGCGCAGCGATGGCGGCAGCGTTGCCCCTGGCTCGACGCCGAGCGAGCGCAGTGCGCTCTCCCGCTCCTCCGCGTCGCGTTCCTCGGTGATGGCCTTGGCATCCGCACCCGCGATCTCGAGCAGCCGTGCGGCGCCGAGCACGGCATCCGAAACGCTCTGGACGCCGAGCGCAAGCTCGAGCGTCTCCTCGCGGCGCTCACGCGCCTCGGCATTGGTGGCGAGGCGATGCGCCATTCCGATGTGGCTTTGGGCTTCACGCGCGGCACGCTCGGCCGTCGCGGCATCGACCCCGTCGCGGCGGCGGATCAGCTCGGCAACGTCATCGACGCTCGGAACCCGGAGCCGCACGGTGCGCACGCGCGACCGGATCGTCGGGATGAGGTCGGCGTCGCTGGGCGCGCAGAGGATCCAGACGGTGCGGGGCGGGGGCTCCTCCAGCGCCTTCAGCAGCACGTTGGATGTCCGCTCGACCATGCGGTCGGCATCCTCGATGACCATGACCCGGTAACGCCCGATCGACGGCGAAAACTGCGAACTCGCGACGAGTGTGCGCACTTCTTCGATGGTGATGACGACCCGCTCGGTGCTCAGGACGGTGAGATCCGGATGCGTACGTGCCTCGACCTGACGCCGAGCAGCAAGGTCGCCCTCCGGCGTCCCCGGGCTGAGCAGTGCGGTCGCGAACGCGAACGCGAGGTTGGAGCGTCCGGATCCGGGCGGACCCGTGATAAGCCACGAATGCGTCATCGAGCCCTCGTTGCCACCTTCGGCGGCCGCGCGGAAGATGGCGATGGCCTCTGCCTGGCCGGTCAGGTCATCCCACACTGCCATGCGTTAACGCTATCGTCTGCCCGCTACAGGAGCGGGTCGACCCTGGCGCGGATCAGCGCGGCGATGTCGGCGACAGGCTGGGAGGCATCCAGAACCAGGAAGCGCTCCGGCTCGGCCTCAGCGAGGTCGAGATACGCCGCGCGGACGCGAGCGTGGAACTCGGCCTTCTCGGCCTCGAGCCTGTCATACCGAGTTCGCGCGGAGTCGAGCCGCGTGCGAGCAACGGTCTCGTCGAGGTCGAGCAGGATCGTCAGGTCGGGCAGCAGCCCCTCGGCCGCCCACAGCGAGAGCTGGCGGATCTCGACCGGATCGAGCACGCGACCGACACCCTGGTAGGCGACCGACGAATCGAGGTAGCGATCCTGGATCACGACCTCGCCTCGCGCGAGCGCCGGGCGGACCGTGGACGCGATGTGGTGCGCACGATCCGCGGCGTAGAGCAGGGCTTCGGCGCGGGGCGTGATGTCGCCGCGGTGGTGCAGCACGATTTCACGCACCTCGTGGCCGACATCCGTGCCGCCCGGTTCGCGCGTGCGCAACACCGTGCGCCCTCGCTCGTGGAGCCAGCCGGAGAGCAGCTCGGCCTGCGTCGACTTGCCGGAGCCGTCGCCACCCTCCAGCGTAATGAAGAGACCGGATGCGTGCTCCGCACTCACGAGTCCACCGCCGGTACCGTCGCGCAACCGCTCACTTCTTCGGCGCGGTCTTCCGTATTGCCGGCTTCTTGGCGGCGGTCGCGGTCGTCGCTTTCGCGGTCGCGGATTTCGCGGTCGCCTTCGCAGTCGTCGCCTTGGCAGTCGTCGCCTTGGCCGCAGTCGTCTTTTTCGCAGCAGGCTTGCGTGCGGCCGTCTTGCGCGGAGCGGCCGGGCCCTTGGCCCGCTTGTCTGCCAAAAGCTGCACGGCCCGATCGAAGTCGATCTCCTCGACGGACTCGCTCTTCGGGATCGTCGCGTTGGTTTCGCCGTCGGTCACGTACGGCCCGAACCGGCCGTCCTTGACCCTGATCGGCTTGCCGCTGACCGGATCGGCCTCGAATTCCTTGAGCGCGCTCGACGCTCGGCGGGCTCCGTACTTGGGTTGCGCATAGAGCTCGATCGCGCCGGCCAGGTCGATATCGAAGATCTGGTCTTCGCTCGTGAGCGATCGGGTGTCCGCGCCCTTCTTCAGGTACGGCCCGTAACGCCCATTCTGCGCCTGGATCTCCTCGCCGGACTCGGGGTCGATGCCCACGATGCGTGGCAGATCAAGCAACTGCAGAGCGGTGTCGAGGTCGATGCTCGCGAGATCCATCGACTTGAACAAGGATGCCGTGCGCGGCTTCGCTGCTGCGACCTTCTTGGGCGCTTTCTTGGCGGCCGGCTTCTTCGAGGCGGGCTTGCCGGGTTCCGCGGTGGTGGTCGCCTCGGCTGCGGTCGCAGCCGCCTCGAGAATCTCGCCGGTCGCCGCGTCGACGAGCGAGCCGTCTGCGATCGAACCGTCTGCGAGTGCACCCTCGGCAGCGGGCTCCTCCGGGTCGAGCTCCGTGACGTATGGCCCGAACCGGCCGTCCTTCGCCACGATCTTCTTGCCGTTCACCGGGTTGATGCCGATGACGCGATCGGTCACGACCGGAGCATCGATCAGTTCGTGCGCCTTGGTGGGCGTGAGCTCATCCGGAGCGAGGTCTTGCGGGATGTTGATGCGCCGCGGCGTGGCATCCGGGCCGGTGGTGTCGCCCGCGACCTCGAGGTACGGCCCGTACTTGCCGATGCGCAACGTGACGTCGTCGTCGATGCGCATCGAATTGATCGTGCGCGCGTCGATCTCGCCGAGGTTGTCAATGACCTGGCGCAGTCCGCGGTGCTTGTCGCTGCCGAAGTAGAAGCTGTTCAACCAGTCATTACGGGCCGCTTCGCCGCCCGCGATGCGGTCGAGGTCGTCCTCCATCTCGGCTGTGAAGTCGTACTCGACGAGGTCGCCGAAGAAGTCCTCGAGGAGGCGCACGACGGAGAACGCGATCCAGTTGGGCACGAGCGCCTGGCCGCGCGGTGTGACATAGCCGCGGTCGACGATGGTCGAGATGATCGACGCGTAGGTCGACGGCCGGCCGACGCCGAGCTCTTCGAGTGCTTTGACCAGGCTCGCCTCGGTATAGCGCGGGGGCGGCGAGGTCTCGTGGCCCTTCGCCTCGACGTCGAGCACCGCAAGCACCTGGCCGGCTTCGAGCGGCGGCAGCTTGGCTTCGCTCGGCTCGGCTGACGCGTTGCGCTCCTCGTCCCTGCCCTCCTCGTAGGCGTGCAGGAAACCGCGGAATGTGATCACGGTCCCGCTCGCCGAGAACTCGGCGAGCGTTCCGGCGAGGTCCGTCTCGGTGATGGATGCTTCGATCGTGACGGATGCGGTCTGCCCCTTGGCATCCGCCATCTGCGACGCGACGGTGCGCTTCCAGATCAGGTCGTACAGCTTGAAGTCATTGCCGCGCAGGCTCGAAGCAAGCTCGGACGGCGTGCGGAACGTCTCGCCCGAAGGGCGGATGGCCTCGTGAGCTTCCTGCGCGCTCTTACTCTTGCCGGTGTACACGCGGGGCTTCTCCGGCACAGTCTCCGGACCATAGAGAGCGGATGCCTGGGCGCGCGCCGCATTCGTCGCCTGCTGCGAGAGCGACGGCGAGTCGGTACGCATATAGGTGATGTACCCGTTTTCGTAGAGCGACTGGGCGACGCTCATCGTCTGCCGGGCGGAGAAGCGCAGCTTGCGGGCCGCCTCCTGCTGCAGGGTCGACGTCGTAAATGGCGCGGCGGGGCGACGGGAGTACGGCTTGGACTCGACCTTCGAGACGGAGACAACGGTGCTCTGAAGCGCGACCGCGGCCGTCAGCGCGCGTGCGGCGGTCTCGTCGAGCGTCGTTGCCGAGCTCTTGAGGGCGCCAGAGTCGTCGAAGTCGCGTCCACTCGCGATGCGTTCGCCGGCGAGCCGCACGAGGCGCGCCTCGAAACCGTTCCCCGGGTCGGCGGATGCGGAATCCGCTTGTGGAGCGAGCTGCGCGATCAGATCCCAGTAGCTCGCCGAGACGAACGCGAGACGTTCGCGCTCCCGGTCGACGACGAGGCGCGTTGCTGCGGACTGCACCCGGCCCGCGGACAAACCGGGGCCGACCTTGCGCCACAGCACGGGCGAGACCTCATACCCGTAGAGGCGGTCGAGGATGCGGCGCGTCTCCTGCGCGTCGACGAGCGCGGCGTCGATGTCGCGGGTGTTGTCCCTCGCCCGCTCAATGGCTTCCCGCGTGATTTCGTGGAAGACCATGCGCTTGACGGGAACCTTGGGCTTGAGAACCTCGATCAGGTGCCACGCGATGGCCTCGCCCTCGCGGTCCTCATCAGTTGCGAGGAGGAGTTCGTCGGCATCCTTGAGCGCGCGCTTGAGGTCGGCGACGGTCTTCTTCTTCTGATCGGACACGACGTAGTACGGCTCGAAGTTGTTCTCGACGTCGACAGAGAACTTGCCGAGCGAGCCCTTCTTGAGCTCCGGAGGGAGGTTTTTCGGCTCGATCAGGTCGCGGATGTGGCCAACCGAGGCCATGACCTCGTACCCATCTCCCAGATACTGGGCGATCGACTTCACCTTGGTCGGCGACTCGACGATGACCAGTTTCTTCGTGTCAGGCACCTGACTCCTTACATACATAGTGATCCGCAAAAAATAGCAAGCAGACCCCGACGCTCCCCCGGGCGCGTCATTCCAGCTGTGCTGAATGAGCTGCGCCGCCCATCAGGCACACCATACACACACCGACTGCCTGTCCACCTAATTCCGTCGGATGCGAGAGTGGCGTTCTACTCTTGCGGTATTCGGGGCGGCGAGGACAATGACGTATATGGGTACTACATCAATGGGGACGTACACCGCCAAGCTCACCGACGGTCCGCTCGAAGGAAAAACCGTCACGACCGAGTTCCTCGAGTCAGGTGATCCGCGTCCGCGGATCGAGATTCCCGCGGAGACCGGAGGCAAACGCTACCTCTACGCTCGCGGCACAGGTCGCGAATTCGCCGCCGGGGACGCGGTCAGCGACCGCCCGAGCGCGGTCGACTATCGCTTCCTCGAAGCGCAGTTCGACTGAGGTTCAGCCACCTCTCTCGCTGGGCGGGCCCGCCCTGGCCGCGACGCTGATGTCGAAGCCAAGATAGGCCGCGCCCGCCGAGACGGTGGCGACCAAGCCGTTCACCTCGCAGCGGTTCAGTTCGGCGCCGTTGAGTCGTGCTACCCCGGCGGCAACATCGCAGGGGTACCCCGCGATCGCGCCCGATGCGATGTCTGCCGCGGCGAGCGCCGCCGCATCCGCTGCGCCGGTGACGCGCTGCTTGACCGCAAGCGCGAGCGCGACGGTGATGACCATGCTCGTCACGGCGAGCACAGATGCCACTACCCCGACCGCGAACAGCGAGCCGGCGCCGCGCTCGGACGCAAAGCGGCCGGACAACCGGTGCATCAGAGTCCTCCGGCGAGCGCACAGCCACGCGTGGCAACCGTCAACCCGAATGCGGCTGCCAGCCCGAAGGACGCCGGCGCACTCAGGCGCACGCAGACAAACTCACCACTCCGCTCGGTTGCCAGTGCGACCGGACCAACTGACTCCCGAATGTGGCCGGCTGCGACATCCGCACCATCACCACGCGCGAGCGAGCGCGCACCGTCCGCGGCGGCATCCGTCATCCGCACCTGCTGCCCGACCACCTGGATTCCACCCAGGCAGGCAGCGAGCACGAGCAGGACCGCGGGAACCACCGCCGCGAATTCGGCGGTTACGCTCCCCCGGACGCCCAGCTCGATGCTCGTCACGAACCTCGGGCGCGTCACGAACCTCGGGCGTGTCACGAACCTCGAGCGGGTCACGAACCTCGAGCGGGTCACGAACCTCGCCGCGTCGCGGTCTTCAACCGGCTGTCGTGAGCGCACGGCGTACGAGGTCGGTCAAAATGCCGCGCACCTCATCCCCCCGCAGAATGACGACAAGTAATCCTGCGAAGCCTACGGCTGCCATTGTTGCGACCGCATATTCGGCTGTCGCCGCTCCGTCTTCCCGCCGAAGACCCTCAACGAGTCGCCGAACGGCGCAAGGCACGCGACCCTGAGTTTGCCACCTCGGCGGCGCCCCATCCCGTGCGCTGGTTGTTGTGTGCATGATGCTCCTCTCTCTCAGCACCCAGCCTGATCCGGGCGGGTTGGTCGAGGGAGCGAAGCCTCCCACTCGGTGGCGTTCTCCACAACGAAGCGATTGTGGAGGACGCGACCACGCAAAAAAGTGCAGCGACTGGTCCGTGGGACCAGCCGCTGCACTTCACCTCTGTTGCTAGGTGTAACTCTTGGGTTCAACTCACCGAGGCATGATCAAACCCATCTCGACCGAGAGGCGTTACGCCGCTGCTGGCGCCTCGAGGTTGGCGCGGAGCTGTGCGCCGAGGTTGGCGTCAACGTTCGTCCAGTACTGGATCGCACGCTCACGGATTCCGTCGTTCTGCACACCGCTGATGGCACCGGTGATCGTCTCGAGGAAGCGAGCCTTGGCCGCGTCGTCGTAAACGTCGCGGTACAGCGTGCCGGCCTGTCCGAAGTCGGAGTCCTCCGAGTGCAGGATGGCAGCCGTACGGACCAGCGGCCCATCGGTCTCCCAGCTGCCCTCACCCGCAGCTGCAGGGTCTGCGACGGGTCCACCGAAGGAGTTCGGGGCATAGTCAGGGGCGCTGGCAGGCTTGAAGCCGTGACGTCCCTGTCCGTCCTGGGTGTAGCTGTGAACGGGTGCCGCGTGCGGAGCGTTGACCGGGATCTCGGCGTAGTTGGTGCCGACGCGGTAGCGCTGGGCGTCGGGATAGGAGAACACCCGAGCCATGAGCATCTTGTCGGGGCTCAGGCCGATGCCCGGAACCGTGTTCGCCGGCGAGAATGCAGCCTGCTCGATCTGGGCGAAGAAGTTCTCCGGGTTGCGGTTCAGGGTGTGCGTTCCCACCTTGATCAGCGGGTAGTCGGAGTGCGGCCACACCTTGGTGAGGTCGAACGGGTTGAACCGGTACGTCTTGGCCTCCTCGTACGGCATGACCTGGACGTAGACATCCCACTTCGGGAAGTTTCCGGCCTCGATCGCCTCGTAGAGGTCGCGGCGGTAGTAGTCGGCGTCCGCTCCGGCGATGATCTCCGCCTCAGCGTTACCGATGGCGGGAGCGTGCTGCTGGTTCTTGAAGTGGTACTTCACCCAGAAGCGCTCGCCAGCAGCGTTGATCCACTGGTAGGTGTGCGAACCGTAACCGGGCATTTCGCGCCAGGAGCGCGGCAGGCCGCGGTCGCCCATGAGGTAGGTCACCTGGTGAGCGGTCTCGGGCGAGAGCGACCAGAAGTCCCACTGCATGTCCGCGTCGCGCAGCCCGGAGCCGGGAAGGCGCTTCTGCGAGTGGATGAAGTCGGGGAACTTGATGCCGTCGCGAATGAAGAAGACCGGCGTGTTGTTGCCGACGATGTCGTAGTTGCCCTCGGTGGTGTAGAACTTCACCGAGAAGCCACGAACGTCGCGCCACGTGTCGGGAGAACCCTGCTCGCCAGCAACGCTGGAGAAGCGCTGGAGCGTCTCGGTCTTGGCGCCAGGCTGGAACACCGCCGCCTTAGTGAAACGAGAGACGTCCTCGGTGACAACGAACTCACCGAACGCGCCGCCACCCTTGGCGTGAACGATGCGCTCCGGGATCCGCTCGCGGGCGAACTGAGCAAGCTTCTCCACGAGGTAACGGTCATGCAGCGCAACGACGCCGTCCGGTCCGGTGGTGAGCGAGTGAGCGTCGCTGACAACGGGGGTGCCAGTCTGGCTCGTCGTGTTTTCTTGAGTCATGGAATGCTCTACTTTCTTTGTACCTTATGACCAACCCGGTGACTGTGTCGGTCGCCACAGCCCGAGCATCCTTCGTGATCCACAGCGGGCTCACGAGTAGGAGTAACTACGGTGATGATGACTCTTGAAATTACCGAGTGCTGGTCGTTCTTTTGAATAATTCAAAGCTTTGAATCGTTCAGATATCAGTATGCCCCACCCGTTTGGGCTACTCCGCAATTTCATGCAGCCGGCTCACAGATTCCTATCGAGGAGAAGAAATTGTGGTTTCTGACCCGTCGCCCATTCCGCCTGCACGGCGCATAGCCTTCCTTGTTTTCGACGGAATCAAGCTTCTTGACGTGTCAGGCCCGTCGGAAGTCTTCGCGGAAGCGAACCGTCTGGGTGCTCACTATGAACTGACCTTCAGTTCCCCGGACGGGTCCGATGTCGCGTCTTCGGTTGGGATCCGATTCCCCGTGGACTCCCGCGCTGACCGTCTCGACAGCGCCACGATCGATACCGTCATGGTCAGCGGCGGCGACGTATTTCCGGCGACGCAGGTGTCGGATGAGCTCATCGGTGCAGTCCGGCACCTGGCAACGAACGCCCGACGGCTGGCGTCGATTTGTACCGGCGCCTTCGTGCTCGCCGCATCCGGATTACTTGACGGCAAGCGGGCGACGACGCATTGGCGGCACGTGAAAGATCTCGCGAGACGTTATCCCGGGGTTGCGGTCGACCCTGACGCGATCTTCGTCAAGGACGGAAACACCTACACGTCGGCCGGAGTCTCCTCAGGGATCGATCTTGCACTCGCGCTCGTCGAACAAGACTACGGAGCGGAGCTGACCCGCAAGGTCGCCCAATCGCTCGTCGTCTACATGCAGCGATCCGGCGGCCAGTCGCAATTCTCCGCGTCCCTCCTGGGCCCTCCACCGAAATCGTCAGCCCTTCGCGAGGTCGTCGACCTCGTCACGGCTGACCCCGCGGCAAGCTACACCGTTCCAAAGCTCGCGACGCACGCTCGTGTGAGCGCCCGCCACCTCTCGCGACTGTTTGCAGAGGAAATGGAGACGACGCCGGCGAAGTACATCGAGCTCATTCGATTCGACGCCGCCAAGGCGATGCTGGATGCCGGCCGCACAGTCACCGAGACCGCGGAACTCTCCGGGTTCGGCAACTCCGAGACGCTCCGGCGAGCCTTTATCAGTCATATTGGCGTAGCGCCGAGCAAATACCAGCAGCGGTTTCGCAGCACCGTGGCCACGGACCCTCTGGCCCCGGGCGCCCTGGTCTCCTGACCTCGTGATCGATCTGTGCAATGGCATGTCCTAATCTGTGGGATTCATGTCACTTCGTGCAGTGCATTTTGTGGTGCCACGAATGAGGCTTGGAACAACGACGCGGAGTTCCCGCTTTCGCCTCACTAAGGAGCATCAGAAATGCAAGAAACAATCGCCGGAATCGCTATTCCAGACACCAAGCTCGTCACCGACGCGACGGAACTCGTGCTCCAGTCCACTGATGAGCTGCTCTTCAACCACTCACGCCGCGTCTTCCTCTTCGGCGCCCTGCAGGGCAAGCGAAAGGGTCTCACCCCGGACCTCGAGCTGCTCTATGTCGGCGCACTCTTCCACGACTTGGGCCTCACGAAGACCTACGGCAGCGACGACCTTCGGTTCGAGGTTGACGGCGCCAACACCGCCAGGTCGTTCGTCCTCGACCACGGCTTCTCTGAGGCCGACGCGACAAAGGTCTGGACCGCGATTGCACTCCACACGACGCCCGGCGTCCCGGAGTTCATGGCCCCGGAGATTGCCTTGGTGACTGCCGGGGTTGAGACCGACGTGCTCGGAATCGGCTATGCCGACCTCGACCAGTCCCTGATCAGCGAAGTCACCGCCGCACACCCGCGTCCCGACTTCAAGCGCCGGATCCTCAAGGCGTTCACCGACGGCAATGTGCACCGCCCGGACACCACCTTCGGCAACGTCAACGCCGACGTCCTCGCGCACTTCTCGCCCGGCTTCGAGCGCACCGACTTCGTCGAGATCATCGAGAACTCCGCCTGGGCCGAGTAACGCCAGCTACGCCCGATCGGCTCATTCGGCCGTGGCCCGCCTGGCGGGTCACGGCCGAATGCCGTCGGCACGTTCGGCATCATGCTCAGAACGTCGCCACCGTGGAGGACACGATCGCGATGAGCAACGGCGCAACGCCCACGAGCATGAACGCCGGCAGCACGCACACGCCGAGCGGCGCCATCAACCAGACCGCGAGCGCAGCGGCAGCCCGCTCGCCATCCGAACGAGCCTGCCGCCTCTGTTGTTCGGCCTCGCTCCGCAAGAGCTCCGCCGCAGGAACACCGGCCCGCTGCGCAAGAGCCAACACGTCGTCGATGACACCGTCCTCTCCCCTGGCGACTCCGTAGTCCACGGATGCCTGCCCGACGATCGACCGCGCGCGATCAACCGAGCTGCCCCCGGTCATCGCGATCGCCATGAGGTCGATCGAGAGTCCGGGCGTCGCGTTCCGTGGACCCGCGGCGCGGATCATCCGCCGGTTCCAGTGCCCACCCAGCACCATGAGGGCAGCACCGACTCCGAAGCAGACGAGCCCCGGAAGAGTCGTGAAGAGCGTCTGTAGGGTGTTGAAGCCGAGGCCCATCCCGAACAGCACGCCGATGACCGGGAGCGCCATGACCATCCGGGCAGTCGCGGCCGGGCCGGCCAGCGCGACCGCGAGGTCTCGCTGGGTCTGGCCCAGCGAACGGAACGACGCTGCCAGGTCACGCAGGCTCTGCGCGAGCGGGGACCCCGACTCCGTCGCCACGAACCACGCGGCGGCCAGTCCGCGCCAGGCATCAGCGGTCACCGGATCGCCGCCCGCGCCCGCGCTGGTCGTTCCACTGCTGCCCGACCGAGCGCGGTCCGCGCGCGCTGCACCCATACCCGCTGCACCCGCACGCGCTGCACCCGCACCCGCTGCCCCCGCACGCGCTGCCCCCACACTCGCTGCCCCCGCAATCGCGGCGGCAACGCTCTCACCCTCCTCCGCGGCTTCGACCGCACGGCGCACAATTGGGTGCGGCGACCCAGCGTCCAGATATCGCCAGGCAGCGGCCGGCGGTACGCCCGCCGCCAAGAGGACCGCGAGCCTTTCGGTCACCGCAGCGACAGCCTCGATGCCCGGTTGTGGCGGCGAACGGCGTCGCCGCGGGTGCGCGGTCGAACGGCGTCGCCCGAGGCGGGGAAGCACTGCGAAGTCAAGCGCGAGGCGGGCGATCACGAGCCGGCCGTTACGGACAGGCGCTCGCGCGCATCCAGGGTGAATCTCCCGACCCCAGCGAGCCGACGTACTCCGCCTTCGCGCTCAAGGTGCAGGACCAGACCGATCGCGCTCACGGTCTGCCGCGCGACCGCCTCCTGGGTCATTCCAGCCAGTGCTCCCAGCGCTTCGATCCGCGCAGGCACATCGGTGAGTGAGTTGGCGTGCAGCGTTCCGGCACCCCCATCGTGCCCAGTGTTCAGCGCGGCGAGGAGCTCGCGGATCTCGGCACCACGACACTCGCCAACCACGAGGCGGTCAGGCCGCATCCGCAGGGCTTCGCGGAGAAGTCGCGCCATGCCGATCTCTCCCGCGCCTTCGAGATTGGCTTGACGGGATTCGAGCGCGACAAAGTGCGGATGCTCCACGCGCAGTTCGGCCACGTCTTCAATGGCGACGATCCGCTCGCCGACCGGAGCCGCGGCGAGGATCGCGGACAGCAGTGTGGTCTTCCCCGATCCGCCCGCTCCCGTAATAAGAAGGTTCTCGCGGGTTGCGATCGCCCTACGCAACCGGTCGAGCTGTTGCGCCGACAACATCCCCGCCCCGGCGAGATCGGCGAGCTGGAAATGCTCACGTCGCGGCACCCGGATCGATAACAGGGTTCCCGTCGTCGAGATCGGCGGCAGCACGGCATGCACGCGGATTCCGTGACGCAGCCGCACGTCAACGCACGGCGTGGTCTCGTCGATGTGTCGCCCGCCGAGCGAGATGAGCCGCACCGCGAGTTCGCGCAGCGAGCGCTCGTCGCTGCGCCAATCATCCGCTCTCGCCAGTCCCGTGCCGTTGTCGACCCAGAGTCCGGTTGCGCCGTTGACAAACAGGTCGGTGATGGACTCGTGCGCCAGATAGGGCGCGAGCGGGCCGAAGTCCGCCCAATCCGGCAGTGCGGATGTCGCCACCATCGCCGCGCGATCGACGCGGGTGTCACGGTCATGCGAGTCTTCGTCGCGCTCGATGGGTGCCATCGCTCTGCGCGCAGCGGCAACTGCGAGAGTGGATGTGCCCCCTCCCGCAGATGCACCCGGTCCCGCAGATGCACCCCCTCCCGTTGATACGCCCGGTCCTGTTGATACGCCCCCTCCCGCTCGTACGTCCGCTTCCGGTGCGATCCGCTCGCCGCCGGCAAGCGCAGCCGTGCTCCGCCGCAGCGGCACGAACGGGATGACTGCTGGGCTGCCGCGCGTTGGATCACTCACGCTACAGACACTAGGTCGCGCGCTTCGTGCGTCGTCGGTCGGGGCGCTGATTCGTTCAATCGCCGTCGGGCAGCGGGCCTGTGCAGTAGATCTCCCCCACCAACCCGACGTGCCAGAGGATCAGAGCCCGCGTCTGCGTCTGCGCGTCTGCGTCTGCGCCCGCGCGTAACGTGTGCGCCCGCTCGCGCGGGTGCACACGTTACGGGAGGGCGCAGAAACCCTGCGGCGAAGGTCCGCACGCGCCGGCCGGGCGCAGACACCTGGGCCGAAGGTCCACACGCGACGGCCGGGGCGCAGACGACAAGCGCGTGCGAACCGCGATCCGGGAAGCGGGCTGCAACCGACAAAAAGGGGGACACCGGGCCACTGTCGAACGGGGCACGTGAGGCCCACCAGCGCGGCAAGCGCACGCTCGCCTTAAACAAAGGGGGGCGGCACCCATTGGGGGGA
>JAUZGC010000065.1 GCA_030840105.1 Microbacteriaceae bacterium | reverse complement strand
AACTAGATGTCAATCCGAAGGGACTACTACCACCGTGACTTACGTCATCGCTCTCCCGTGCGTGGATGTCAAAGACCGCGCATGCATCGATGAGTGCCCCGTTGACTGCATCTATGAGGGTGAACGCTCGCTGTACATTCACCCGGACGAATGCGTCGATTGCGGCGCATGCGAACCGGTGTGCCCGGTCGAAGCGATCTACTACGAGGATGACCTGCCATCCCAGTGGGCGGACTACTACAAGGCGAACGTCGAATTCTTCGATGACATCGGATCGCCTGGCGGCGCCGCCAAGATCGGCGTGATCGCGAAAGATCACCCCGTCATCTCGGCACTCCCGCCGCAGGCACACGCCTAACCGCCGTGGCTCTCGCACAACTCCCGGACTACCCGTGGGATCTCATGGTTCCGTACGTCGAGCGTGCCCGCGCGCACGACGGCGGCATCGTTGACCTCTCGATCGGGTCCCCGGTCGATCCGACGCCGGAACTGATCCGCGCGGCACTAGCCGAGGCGACGGATGCCCACGCGTATCCGCAAACGATCGGAACGCCGGCGCTGCGCGAGGCGATCGTCGACTGGTTCGCCAGGCGGCGCGGGGTGGACGACCTCACCCCGGCGAATGTGCTGCCGACGATCGGCTCGAAGGAGCTCGTCGCGTGGCTCCCGTTCATGCTCGGACTCGGCGAGGGCGACGTCGTCGTGCAGCCGCGCGCTGCGTATCCGACCTACGCGATCGGTGCCTCGATCGCCGGTGCGACCTCGTTCGCGAGCGACGATCCAGCCGAGTGGCCGGATGAGACCAAGCTCGTCTGGCTGAACTCCCCTGGTAACCCCGATGGCAGGGTTCTCGACGTGAGCGAGCTGCGCGCCGCGGTGGCGCGGGCTCGCGAGCTGGGCGCGGTGATTGCCAGTGACGAGTGCTACGCCGAGCTCGGCTGGGACGGTCGGTGGGCGGATGAGCGCGTGCCGAGCATCCTGGATCCGCGCGTGATCGAGGGCAACCGGCACAATGTGCTTGCCGTGTACTCCCTGAGCAAGCAGTCGAACCTGGCCGGTTATCGGGCCGCATTCGTGGCCGGATGCCGCACGGTGATCGACAAACTTGTCACCGTGCGCAAGCACGCCGGGCTCATGCTGCCAGCGCCGCTGCAGGCCGCCATGGTGGCGGCGCTGGGGGATGATGCTCACGTCGCCGCCCAGCGCGAGCTGTACCGGCAACGACGTGCGGTGCTCAAACCTGCTCTCGAGGCGGCCGGGTTCCGGATCGACCACAGTGAGGCCGGCCTGTACCTGTGGGTGACTGAGGGCAGGGATGCCTGGGAGACCGTCGGCCGGTTCGCGGATCGCGGCATCGTGGTGGGGCCGGGCGTGTTCTACGGTGACAGCTACCCGCAGCACGTGCGCCTCTCGCTCACGGCCACGGATGAACGGATCGCGGAGGCGGTCGTAAGGCTCGAGAAATTTGGAGACTCTCTCTAAGAGATCCGGGGCTTCCTTGGCTGGTGTAACAGTAGCTCTTCTTTCCCTTTAGGCTGTATCCGCGCAGAGTTGCGGTTCCTCCACGAGACGAGAACCGGGAAGACCAGACAAACACCCAGGAGGCGTTGTGAGCGGAATCGGCACCGAGCAGGCCGGGGGACAGGCAAGCAAAGCGACCCTTAGCTACCCGGGCGGGACCGCGGAGTTCCCGATCGTCGCGAGCGTCGATGGCGCGTCGAGCATCGACTTCTCGACCTTGACCAAGCAGACCGGCCTGACATCGCTCGACTACGGTTTCGTCAACACGGCCCCGACCACGTCGGCCATCACGTACATCGACGGCGACGCCGGAATCCTGCGCTATCGCGGATACCCGATCGAGCAGGTCGCCCAGAATTCGACGTTCCTCGAGGTTGCCTGGCTTCTGATCTATGGCGAGCTGCCGAGTGCGACCGAGCTGGCCGAGTTCGACGAGAAGATTCGCCGCCACACCCTGCTGCATGAGGATCTCAAGCATTTCTTCGGCGCGCTTCCGCATGACGCGCATCCGATGTCGGTGCTCTCGAGCGCGGTCTCCGCGCTGTCGACGTTCTACCAGGGCTCGCTCGGAGTGCGCGATCCAGAGCAGATCGAGCTGTCCATGATCCGGCTGCTCGCGAAGCTCCCCGTGATCGCTGCATACGCGCACAAGAAGAGCCTGGGTCAGGCGTTCCTCTACCCGGACAACTCGATGAGCTTCGTCGACAACTTCCTGCGTCTGAACTTCGGCACGATGGCGGAGCCGTACGAGGTCAACCCCGTGCTGAGCAAGGCCCTCGAGCGTCTGTTGATCCTGCACGAGGACCACGAGCAGAATGCCTCGACCTCAACGGTTCGGCTCGTTGGCTCGACCCAGGCCAACCTCTTCGCGTCGGTATCCGCCGGCATCAACGCGCTGTACGGTCCGCTGCACGGTGGAGCCAACGAGGCCGTTCTCGACATGCTCGGAGCGATTCGCGACTCCGGTGAGGGCGTGCAGAAGTTCGTCACTCGGGTGAAGAACAAGGAAGAGGGCGTGAAGCTCATGGGCTTCGGGCACCGCGTCTACAAGAACTTCGACCCCCGTGCGCGCCTGGTCAAGGAGAGCGCAGACGAGGTGCTTGCGGCGCTCGGGGTCAAGGATGACCTCCTCGACATCGCCAAGGAACTCGAGGCCGTCGCCCTCGCTGACGACTACTTCATCGAGCGCAAGCTCTACCCGAACGTCGACTTCTACACGGGTGTCATCTATAAGGCGATGGGCTTCCCGACGCGGATGTTCACCGTGCTGTTTGCAATCGGCCGGCTCCCCGGCTGGATCGCGCACTGGCGAGAGATGAACCTGGATGCGGCGTCGAAGATCGGCCGCCCCCAGCAGCTCTACATCGGCGAAGCAGAGCGGGACTGGCCGGCGAGCTAGTCGCACGCTTGCTATCCGCAGGTGAGGCTCGGATGCCCGGGTTCACCGCCGGGGCTAAGGATTCAGCGTCAGGGTATCTTTGGCCCTGGTGCGCACGGCATCCAGGGCAAACGGCCATGGTCGCGTCTTGTTTGATCGCCAGAGCGTGGTTTGGTCGACATAATTCGGGTGGAACGCGTGGCCCGATGCGCCGGTGAGGTTGATCCAGGTCGACCTGTTGAAGTCGGCGAGGTCGATCACCTGCCGCATCGACGGGACGCGCGTCACCTCGTAACCGAGCGACGCGTCCCAGCCGACGGCGTCGACGACTCCGGATGACCCACCGACGGCGTACGGGCCGCGGTTGAAGAGCGCTTCGATCGGAGCGATCCCGGATTTGCCGAAGCTTCCGTTTGTGAGTTGCAGGGTGTGGATGCTGCCCCAGCGCCAATCGCTCGGCTTCGGTCCCATGAGTCGTACAGCCTCGTGGTACGCCTGGACGGCCGCGAGTTCGAACATCTGGTCGCGTCCGGAAACGCCGAGGCGTGAGTCGCTCCACCATGCGGAGTCTGGCTGGGAAGCGAACTGCCCCACGACCGCGATCCAGCGGTCACCGCCGACGGGCGGCGCGCTCTTTGGCAGCTTGCGCGCGAAGGCGTCGTTGAGAAGGTTGCGCCAGAAGATGGCGAAGTATGCGGCGGCCGCGCTGTTTGTGTCGTCATGATAATTCCAGCCGCGCAGCAGGTCGATCGCGGGACTTGCATCCGACGTGCCCGGCAGTGCCGTCAGCAGCGGGGCCAGGACCGCCGCGTTGGCATCGTAGGTGTCCGCCTGGATGCGTGCCATGTCGTCGATCGAGAGCTTCTTCCCTGAGGCGATCATGGCGTTCAGGCGGTTCGTGATCTCGTTCGCACGGTAGCCGTTGTTCCAGTCTTGCGTGATCATCGCCGGGAAGCTCGGGCCGACTGCGGCGTTGTTCGCGGTGGCGATGTATCCCTTGTCCGGGTTGAATACGGTGGGCAGCGCGTCGAAGGGGATGTACCCGGTCCAGCCATATGCGCTCGTCCAGCCGGGCACTGGCACGGTGCCGTCGCCCGCTGCGCGCACCGGGATGCGGCCGGGCGCCTGGTAGCCGATGTTGCCGTCGACATCCGCATAGACAAGGTTCTGCGATGGCACCTCGAAGAGCTTGGCGCCGGCGCGGAATTCCTGCCAGTTCTTCGCCGTGTCGATGGCGAAGATCGCCGAAGCGGTGTGGCCGGGGGTCAGCGCCGTCCATTGCAGCGAGAGCTCGGAGTTGACCGGTCGCAGTCCGGCCTTGCCGCCCTGGTCTCTCGCGATGGCCGAAAAGGCGTTGGTGATCCCGGTTACGAGGGGGCCGTGCTGCGTCGATCGGATGGTGATCGTCACCGGTTTGCCGCCGGCGACTTTGATGGTCTCCTTGCGGGTGGTGAGCGCGACGAGCGCACCGTCGTATTCGTAGTTGCCGCTGGTCACCTTCTCTACATAGAGGTCGGCGACGTCGGGCCCCAAATTGGTGAAACCCCACGCGATGCGATCGTTGTGTCCAATGACGACCCCGGGCAGACCGGCGAAGCTGAAGCCGGCAACGTCGAACGGGCATGCGGCCGACACGGTCGCGCAGCGCAGCCCGATCTGATACCAGACGGACGGCTCGCTGGCGGACAAGTGCGGATCGTTCGCGAGCAGCGGCTTGCCCGTCGTGGTGTGTGCGCCGCTGACGACCCAGGAATTGGACCCGATATCCGGCCCGGCGGGTCCGAGCAGCGCCGGCAGGGCAGCGAGGCTCGTCTTGAGCTCCTCAAGCGACCCTGCGGACGGTGCAACAGCCGGCACGATCTCGGGTGTCGTCGTCGTGGCGCTGCCCCCACCGATCCCCGTGATGGTCGGATGCTGCGCGTACGGGTACGTCGGATGCAGTTCGGCGACCTGCACGGGCGCGAGAACGGTCGCGAGCATGGCGCGGTCGATCTCATCCTCGAGGTTGGACCTGAGGTCCCAAGCCATCGCTTTGAGCCATGCGATCGAGTCGGCTGGTGTCCACGGCTCCGGCGTGTAACCGGGCGTCTGCAGGCCGAGCACGGCGTACTCGCGCGAGAGGTCCGCGCCCTTGTGCGTCGTGAGGTACGCATTCACTCCATCCGCATAGTCCTGGTAATAGCGCAACGACGTCGGGTCGAGTAGCTTGACCTCCTGTTCGGCGACCGCACGCCAGCCCAGGGTGCGGATGAAGGTATCCGTCCCGACCTGGCTGGCGCCGAACATCTCGGAGAGCCGGCCGGCGGTGACGTGCCTGCGGAAGTCCATCTCCCAGAACCGGTCCTGCGCCTGCACGAACCCCTGCGCGCGGAACAGGTCGTCCGCGGTCTGGGCGACAATCTGGGGGATGCCGGCGTCGTCACGGTAGACCGTGACCGGAGCACTCAACCCGGCGACCTTCAGGTTCCCGGAGAGCTGCGGGAACGAGCGCAGTACGGTCCAGGTGCCCAGACCCCCTGCCACGATCGCCAGCGCGACCACGACCGCGAGAATCACGCCGAGAGTCCTCAGAAACGGATGGCGCCGCCTGAGGCGGGGCGTGTCTTCTCCCACGTCACTCCTTCGCGCCTGGGGGCCCTGTCGTCATCGTAGCGAACGGGGGCGCGGTTCCCCAGTGTCTGGGCGGTGCGCGTCGACTGCATGGGCGTCGGGAATGTTCGCGCTGGTTGCGTCGGTGGGAAGCTCGCGCTGGTTGCGTCGGTGGGAGGCTCGCGCTGGTTGCGTCGGTGATCGCGTTGGTCGTCAGCTCACGGCGGTGGCTTGGTCCTGTTCGTGTTGGTGCCTCAGCTCCTGCTGCTGTCTGTGGTCGTGCTCGTGGTTTTGGCTCGGTCTTTGCAGCCGTTCGAGCTGCGGGTCGCGTTGCCGTTCGCGTTGTAGGTCGCGCAGTGCGGCGCTTTTGCTCGGCATCAATCGTGGCACCTGTGCTGGGTCGATGTCGGGTGGTGGGATCAGCCAGTAGACGGAGTTCTCCCGTCGGATTTCCCAGTGGTTGTTGTGGAGCAGGAGGTGGTGGTGTCGGCACAGGAGTAGCCCGTCGGTGAGATTCGTCTCGCCGTGGTCGCGTTTCC
>JAUZGC010000050.1 GCA_030840105.1 Microbacteriaceae bacterium | reverse complement strand
GACGACGAGTCGACCGGCGTTCGCGAACTGGTCCGCAGCGAAGTCCTGGTAGAACTCGGCGTCGTGCAGCACCACGCTGCTCAACCACTCCGAGGGGAGCTGGTCCCCGTGGACGGCCAGGGACGTGTGGTCGGCCGCACTGTACGAGCGGGACTCCTGCGCGAGTGTCTCCGCCGCGATGTCGACCTCGGTCACGCTCGCGACCGCGCGCGCATCCTCATCCGAAAAGAAGACCAGGTCGAGGCGGATGCGGTCGCTCACGTCGAATCCGGCGGCCCTGCGCGTGTCCTGCGCCGCGCGAATGACGTCGCGGGCGAGGCCCTCCGCCTCGAGTTCGGGCGTCGTCGTCGTGTCGAGCAGGACGAATCCACCACCGGGAAGCAGGGCAAGGGCGCGGGATGACTGCTCCGTGTCCGAAGCCGAAGCATCCGAGTCTTCGGGTCCCGAAGCTGACGCGACCTCGAGCTCAAGATCGTACTCACCTTCGACGAGGTCAATACCGTCGACGGAGACGACGCCGTCGATCTCGTTCCACAGCCCGGCACGGGCGGCCCGGATGACGCGCTGGACGTCTTTGCCGAGGCGAGGTCCCGCGGCACGCGCGTTGACGGTGAGCTTCGACGTGATGCCGTAGTCGTCCGCGCTCGTCGCAGTGAGCTCGACGAGGTCGACGCTCTTGACATTGAGCTCATCGCGCAGGATCGACTCGAAGGGACGCAGCGCATCAGTGTTCATAGCGACAACCGTGAGTGTTGCCAGCGGCAGCCGCACCCGGAGCCCGGACTGCTTGCGCAGCGAGAGCGCGGTCGAACTGATCGACCGGATCTGGTCCATCGCGCCCAGGAGTTCGGGGTCTGCGGGGAACTGGGTTGCCTCTGGCCAGTCGGTCAGGTGCACGCTCCGGCCACCCGTGAGGCCCTGCCAGATGCGCTCGGTCACGAGCGGAAGCAGCGGAGCGGCGACGCGTGTGAGGGTCTCCAGCACCGTGAAGAGCGTGTCGAACGCCTCCGCGTTCGTGCCGTCCGGCGCCACGCCCTCCCAGAAGCGGCCCCTGGAGCGGCGTACGTACCAGTTGGTCAACACATCAGCGAAGTCCCGTACCTTGGCGGCAGCAAGGGTGCTGTCGAGCGCGTCGAGGTCGGCGGTGACATCCTCGATCAGGTCGCGCGTCTTGGCCAGGAGGTAGCGGTCGAGCACATCGGTCGAGTCGGTGCGCCAGGTGGCCGTGTATCCGGTGGACGATTCGTCGGATGCCCCGGCCGACGGCACACCGGCGCCACTCGCATTCGCGTAGAGCGAGAAGAAGTACCAGGTGCTCCACAGGGGCAGCAGCACCTGGCGCACACCCTCGCGGATCGCCTCCTCCGTGACCACGAGGTTGCCGCCGCGGAGCACGGAACTCGACATCAAGAACCAGCGCATGGCATCCGAACCGTCGCGATCGAACACCTCGTTGACGTCGGGGTAGTTCCGCAGCGACTTCGACATCTTCTGCCCGTCGTTGCCGAGCACGATGCCGTGACTGATCACGTTCTTGTATGCGGGGCGGTCGAACAGCGCGGTCGAGAGCACGTGCAGCACGTAGAACCAGCCGCGGGTCTGCCCGATGTACTCGACGATGAAGTCGGCCGGGTTGTGGCCGTCGAACCATTCGCGGTTCTCGAACGGGTAGTGCACCTGGGCGAACGGCATCGAGCCGGAGTCGAACCACACGTCGAGCACATCGGAGATGCGACGCATCGTCGACTGCCCGGTCGGGTCATCCGGGTTCGGCCGGGTGAGCTCGTCGATGTATGGGCGATGCAGGTCGGTCGGTCGCACCCCGAAATCTGCCTCGAGCTCGTCGAGCGAGCCGTACACGTCGACGCGCGGATACTCGGGGTTGTCGCTCTTCCACACCGGGATGGGCGAACCCCAGTACCGGTTGCGCGAAATCGACCAGTCGCGGGCGTTGCCGATCCACTTGCCGAACTGGCCGTCCTTGACGTTCTCCGGCACCCAGGTGATGTCCTGGTTGAGCTCGACCATGCGGTCACGGATCTCGGTCACACGCACGAACCAGCTGGAGACCGCTTTGTAGATGAGCGGATTGCGGCAGCGCCAGCAGTGCGGATACGAGTGCTCGTAGCTCGCCTGGCGAAGCAGGCGCCCTTCCTCGCGCAGGAGCTTCGTGAGTGGCTTGTTCGCCTCGAAGACCTGCAGGCCCGCGACATCCTGAACGGCGGGCAGGAAGCGCGCACCGTCGTCGACCGAGATGATCACGGGGATGCCTGCGGCCTCGCAGACCCGCTGGTCGTCTTCGCCGTATGCGGGCGCCTGGTGCACGATGCCCGTGCCTTCCTCGGTGGACACGTAGTCATCGACAAGGATGCGCCAGGCATTCGCGGTCCCGTACACGTCGGCGTCTGCGTAGTAGTCCCAGAGCCGGTCGTACGTGACGTCTTCGAGCTCGGAGCCCAGGATCGTCCGGCTGATCGCGGAGACCGCGTCTGCGGCGGATTCGTAGCCGAGGTCCTTGGCGTAGCCGCCGACCAGGTCTGCTGCGAGGAGGTATTCCGCACCGAAGTCCTCATGTTCCGGATTACCGTGGCCGTCAGCTGCGCCATTGGGACCGGCCGGGAGGATTGCGTAGCGGATGTCCGGCCCGACGGCGAGCGCGAAGTTCGTCGGCAGGGTCCATGGAGTCGTCGTCCAGGCAAGCGCACGGACGGCGGTCAGGCCGAGCGACTCAGCCTTCACACCCGTCAGCGGGAACGTGACCGTGACGGTCTGGTCCTGTCGCATCTTGTAGACGTCGTCGTCCATGCGCAGTTCGTGGTTCGAGAGCGGCGTCTGGTCGCGCCAGCAATACGGGAGTACCCGGTAACCCTCGTAGGCGAGTCCCTTGTCGTGGAGTTGCTTGAACGCCCAGATGACCGACTCCATGAAGGTCACGTCGAGGGTCTTGTAATCGTTGTCGAAGTCGACCCAGCGCGCCTGGCGCGTGACGTACCCCTCCCAGTCCTTCGTGTAGCGCAGCACGGACTCGCGCGCAGCCTGGTTGAAGGCCGCGATGCCCATCTCTTCGATCTCGCTCTTGTCTGTGATGCCGAGCTGCCGCTCGGCTTCAAGCTCGGCCGGCAGTCCGTGTGTATCCCAGCCGAATCGGCGTTCGACCTTGCGTCCGCGCATGGTCTGGAAACGCGGGAAGACGTCCTTGGCGTAGCCCGTGAGGAGGTGGCCGTAGTGCGGGAGTCCATTTGCAAAGGGCGGGCCGTCGTAGAAGACCCACTCGTCGGCATCCGCGCGGTTGTCGATGGATGCCCGGAAGGTGCCATCCCTCTTCCAGAACTCGAGCACCTCGGACTCGATCTCGGGGAAGCTCGGCGATGGCGTGACGCCGGGTGCCTTGACGTTCTTCTCCGGTGCGTCGTCCGCACTCGACTGGGGGTAGCTCATTCTTCTCCTGGGCAGGCTCTCTGTCTGCACGAGGACGGCAGGTGCACACAGGCACATGTCGCGGTACCACCCCGCTTGCCGCACGAATGAACCGCGCGACCGCTTGTTCGTTGGCTGTGACGGGCCAGACCCGTTCGGTTCTACTGAGGCGGCTCCCCGCGGGGTGACGCACCGTTCTTCCGAAGACTCACCGGTGATA
This sequence comes from Microbacteriaceae bacterium, assembly GCA_030840105.1. Lineage (GTDB taxonomy): Bacteria > Actinomycetota > Actinomycetes > Actinomycetales > Microbacteriaceae > JAUZGC01. Next base: position 21,674 of record JAUZGC010000050.1, on the reverse strand, counting down.
GCCGGATCGCTGTCGTTGCGCCAATCCTACTCGGGTAGATTGGATGGCATTCCACATTCAGGCACCTTTCCATTGACGCGGTGCCGCACATATCGAACCGGAGAATCATGAGCGCCGCCAACACCGTGCCAGACAAGCCAGCCCTCGAGGGCCTGGAGGGCAAGTGGGGCACCGTCTGGCGGAACGACGGAACCTACCTGTTCGATCGGGCACGGGCCATCGAATCCGGCGACCGCGGTTGCATCTATTCCATCGACACTCCCCCGCCGACCGCATCCGGCTCCCTCCACATCGGTCACGTCTTCAGCTACACGCACACGGATGTCATCGCCCGTTTCCAGCGGATGACCGGCAAGCACGTGTTCTACCCGATGGGTTGGGACGACAACGGCCTGCCCACCGAACGCCGTGTGCAGAACTACTACGGTGTCCGGTGCGACCCGTCGCTGCCGTATGACCCCGACTTCGTGCCTCCGTTCGAGGGCGGAGACAACAAGAGCACCAAGGCCGCCGACCAGCTCCCGATCTCCCGCCGCAACTTCATCGAGCTGTGCGAGCGGCTCACGGCCGAGGACGAAGTGCAATTCGAGGAACTCTGGCGCTCACTCGGCCTCTCCGTCGACTGGTCGCAGACCTACCGCACGATCGGGACCGAGGCCCTGCACACCTCGCAGCTTGCGTTCCTGAAGAACATCGAGCGCGGCGAGGCATACCAGGCCATGGCGCCCACCCTGTGGGACATCACATTCCGCACGGCCGTCGCGCAGGCCGAACTCGAGGACCGCGAGCAGCCGGGCGCGTACAACCGGGTGGCCTTCCACGGCACGGATGGCCCCATCTACATCGAGACAACGCGGCCAGAGCTGCTGCCGGCATGCGTGGCGCTCGTTGCGCACCCCGACGACGAGCGGTACCAGGAGCTCTTCGGCACGACCGTGACCACCCCGGTCTTCGGGGTCGAGGTCCCGGTGGTGGCCCACCACCTCGCCCAGCCGGACAAGGGCAGCGGCATTGCCATGATCTGTACCTTCGGTGACATCACCGACGTCGTCTGGTGGCGCGAACTCGACCTGCCGAACCGCGCAATCATCGGCTTCGACGGCCGGATTCTCGCCGAGGCGCCCGATGCCATCACGACCGACGCCGGCAAGGCCGCGTACGCGGAGCTCGCGGGCAAGACGGTCTTCTCGGCCAAGCAGGCCGTGATCGAACTGCTGCGCGCATCCGGTGATCTGGAGGGCGAGCCCAAGACCATCACGCACCCGGTCAAGTTCTTCGAGAAGGGCGACAAGCCGCTTGAGATCGTCTCGACCCGCCAGTGGTATGTCAAGAACGGCGCGCGCGACGAGGCGCTGCGCAGCAGGCTGATCGAACTTGGACGGCAGCTGGACTGGCATCCGGAATTCATGCGCGTCCGCTACGAGAACTGGGTCGGCGGCCTGACGGGCGACTGGCTGATCTCACGCCAGCGCTTCTTCGGTGTGCCCATCCCGGTCTGGTATCCGCTTGACGCCGAGGGCAACCCGGTGTTCGACGAGCCGATCCTCCCCTCGCGTGACGCTCTCCCGGTCGACCCATCCTCGGATGCCGCACCCGGCTTCGACGAAAGCCAGCGCAACGCGCCGGGCGGTTTCGTCGGCGAACACGACGTCATGGACACCTGGATGACGTCCTCCCTCACGCCGCAACTCGCCGGCGGGTGGATGCGTGACGACGAATTGTTCACGGCCGTCTACCCATTCGACCTGCGCCCGCAGGGCCAGGACATCATCCGCACGTGGCTGTTCTCGACCATGCTCCGCTCGGAGCTCGAACACGGCGTTGCGCCGTGGCAGCACACCGCGCTCTCCGGCTTCATCGTCGACCCAGACCGCAAGAAGATGTCGAAGTCCAAGGGAAATGTGGTCACGCCATCCGACATCCTGGAGCAGCACGGCTCCGACGCCGTTCGCTACTGGGCGGCATCCTCGCGGCTCGGCACCGACGCGGCCTTCGACCCGCAGAATCCGACCCAGATCAAGATCGGCCGCCGTCTGGCCATCAAGATCCTGAACGCGGCCAAGTTCATTCTCGGTTTCGATGCGCCGATGTCAGGCTCCGATGCCGACCTCGTCGCACACGTCACTGAAGCGCTCGACCAGAGCATGCTGCAGAATCTCGCCGGGGTCATCGACGAAGCGACACAGGCTCTCGAGTCGTACGATCACGCCCGAGCCCTGGAAGTCGCCGAGACGTTCTTCTGGACGTTCTGTGACGACTACCTCGAACTCGTCAAGGAGCGCGCATACGGGATCGGCGCGGCGGGCCAGGAATCGGCCGTCGCCGCCCTTCGCCTCGCGCTCTCGACGCTGCTCCGCCTGTTTGCGCCGGTGGTGCCGTTTGCGACCGAGGAGGCGTGGTCCTGGTTCAACGACAGTTCCGTGCATCGCTCGGGCTGGCCGACCGCCACCGAGCTGACCGCCGGGGTCGAAGGAGACCACTCGTCGGTCCTCCGGCTCGCGAGTCAGGCGCTCACGGGTATCCGGCGCGCCAAGACGGACGCCAAGGCTTCGCAGAAGGCGCAGGTAGACTCGGCGACCATCGCGGCCGGTCCGGACGAGCTCGCCGCGCTGCGGCTCGCAGAGGCCGACCTCAAGGCCGTGGGCCGCATTGCGACCTTGAACTTCGCGGCAGGCGAGGAGCTTGCCGTGACCGACATCATCCTTACCGCCGTAACCCAGACAGAGGAGACACGATGACCATGACCGTTCGCCCCGTGGAAGACGGGGACTTCTTCACCTGGATCGACCTGTACTCCGGGTATGGCGACTTCTACGAGACTCCCCTGACCGACGAGAAGGCTCTTCTCGTCTGGAGCTGGCTCGCGGATGCCGGACACGAGTTGAATGCGCTCTTCGCCCTCGACGAGACGGGAACTCCGGTCGGACTTGCGCACTACCGTGCGTTCGCTCGCCCGCTTGCCGGCAGCAAGGGGCTCTACCTCGACGACCTGTTCGTCTCGGCGGATGCCCGCGGCGAGGGTGCGGCGACCGCGCTCCTCGAGGCGCTGCGCACCACCGCGCGCTCGCAAGGGTTCAGCGTGGTGCGCTGGATCACCGCGGCCGACAATGCGGCTGCGCAGCGCGTCTACGATCGCGTGGCCGAGAAGACGAACTGGGTCACATACGACCTGGTCCCGTAGACGCCCAGACGACTCGTCGACCCCAATCATCGACCGGGCCACACAGTCACGATAGGGTCACTTCAGGAGAAACGATCAGCCGACCTGCGGGGACGGGCTACAGGAGGCAGCGATGTCGATCACAACCCGGCCACTGGCAGAAGGCGATTTCTTTGCCTGGCTCGGCCTCTACGAAGGGTACGCCTCGTTCTACGAGACGACCCTGACCGATGAGAAGGCCGTGCTCATCTGGAGTTGGCTCACCGACCCCAAGCACGAGGAGAACGGTCTCCTGGCACTTGACGACGATGGCACCCTCGTCGGGCTCGTGCATTACCGCGAATTCCCGCGGCCGCTCGAAGGCGATCACGGGCTCTATATCGATGACCTCTTCGTGACCGATGCCGCGCGCGACCATGGGGCAGGGACGGCGCTCATCGAGGCCGTTCGGACGATCGCCGAGGAGCGCAAGTACGGGGTCGTCCAGTGGATCACCGCAGACGACAACGACACGGCCAAGAAACTCTACGACGAGGTTGGTACCCGCACCCCCTGGGTGACCTACGAGATCGCCCTGTAGGCACGATCCATGCAACTCGGAACACGCTGGCCCGTCGGCGGAACAATCCCGACCGGCCTCGCCGAAGTCGTCATCCTCGCCGTCCAGGCGGTCGAGGAAGAACTCGTCGCCCTGGATGTCGAGACCAAGGACTGGCGCTGGACTCTCACCTGGCTTGAAGGCAAGCCCGTCGTCGAACTCGACGACGGCACAGTCATCCGGTACAACCCGCACGAGGACTCAGCAACGATCACTCAGCCCGTCGAGCAGGTGCCCGGCGACTATGACGAAGACCCAGACGACGACTAACGCGGCGCGACGACTAACGCGGCGCGAGCACTAGCTCGCGCGAGCGATGATCTCACCGTGCGGCATGGCGTACCAGCCGTCCTCGGCCTTCACCCAATCAAGCCACGCGGCCGAAATCGCCTGAAGCTCGGCAAGGCTGGCGATGCCCGACTCGATGGCGTGCGTGGCAAAACTCGACTCGAGCACGCGGACCGACCACGACTCGCCCCACCACTGGCGCTCCTCATCCGAGGAGAAGCACCAGATGGATGCCGAACTCTCGACTGCATCGAAGCCCGCTTCGAGCGCCCAACGCTTGAGCGACCGCCCGGCGAAAGGCTCGCCGCCGTTTGAACGGTGGATGGCTTGGTTGGCCGTCATCCAGTCGCTGAGCCCTGGGAGCAATGGCGCCCAGATCGTGCCGCCCCAGTCGACATCGCGGGCAGCGACAATTCCGCCAGGCTTCAGAACGCGACGGAATTCGCGCAGTGCTGCAACCGGGTCGGCGACGTGCTGGAGGATCTGGTGTGCATGCACGATATCGAATGTGTCATCCGCGAAATCGAGCGCGTATGCGTCGCCAACGGCGAAGGTGACGTTCGTGACCCCATTCTCTGCAGCGAGCGCGCTCGCCTGGGCGACGACCTCCGCCGATGCGTCGATTCCGACGACACGCCCAGGCGAAACGCGCCGTGCGAGGTCGATCGTGATGGTTCCAGGACCACTACCCACATCGAGCACGCTCGCCCCCTCCGCAAGATGCGGAATGAGGTATGCGGCCGAGTTCTCGACCGTGCGCCAAGCGTGCGACCGCAGCACGCTTTCGTGGTGCCCGTGGGTGTATCTTTCCTGAATTGCCATGCCTCAATGTTATGGCCGCGACGTGGGCCGAACTGGCCGTATGACGCCGCCACGGACCTCCCGAACGAAGAAATCCGGCAGCGATCCGCCAGCGGGTCATAGGCTGTCGGGATGGCCGATTCTTCGAATCCTTTCTTCGCTCAGAGCACCCTCCCGTACCAGCTGCCTCCTTTCGCTGAGATCCGCGATGAGCACTACCGGCCAGCCTTCGAGCGCGGCTTCGAGGAGCACCTCGCCGAGATCGGGGCGATCACCGCCGCGACAGACGACCCGACCTTCGAGAACACCATGATCCCCCTCGAAAAGTCCGGGCAGACCCTGCAACGCGTCGCCGAGGTCTTCTTCAACAAGAGCTCGGCGGACAGCACCGACTTCACGAACGATCTCGAGGAGGCGATGGCTCCACTGCTCGCGGCACACGAGGATGCCATCAAGCTCGACTCGGCGCTCTACATGCGCATCAAGGCGCTGCACGACCAGCTGGCAACCCTCGGCCTTGACCCGGAGTCGGAGTACCTTGTCGAGCGCTACTTCACGGAGTTCACCCTCGCCGGCGCCGGCCTCGGCGAGGCAGAGAAGGACAAGCTCAAGGCATACAACCAGACGCTTTCCACCCTCACGACTCGGTTCGAGAAGAACCTGCTCGCCGAGACGAACGATCTCGCGGTCGTGATCGACGACGCCTCGGAGCTGGATGGCCTCGACGCCGGTGAGATCTCGGCAGCGGCCGAGGCGGCCAAGGAGCGCGGACTCGACGACAAATACGTGATCTCGCTCGTCCTGCCCACCGGCCACCCGTACCTCGCCAGCCTGACCAACCGAAGCGTGCGTGAGCGCGTGATGACTGCGGAGCGCTCGCGCGGCATCCGCGGTGGTGAGGACGACAACCGTGAGCTCGTGCTCGAGATCACCAGGCTGCGCGCCGAGCGGGCCCGCCTGCTCGGCTTCGACACGCACGCCGCCTATGTCACTGCCGACGAGACGGCGAAGACTCCGGATGCTGTGGCCAGCATGCTCGGCGCTCTCGCACCGGCCGCGGCGCGCAACGCCGCCCTCGAGCAGGCCGATCTCCAGGCGCAGGTCACGCGGCTCGAGGCGGTCGACGGCGTTGGAGCCTTCGACCTGGCGAGCTGGGACTGGGCGTACTTCACCGAAAAGGTGCGGCAAGCGAAGTACGCCGTCGACACCGCTGAGATGAGGCCATACTTCGAGGCGGAACGCGTACTGAGGGACGGCGTCTTCTTCGCGGCAACGAAGCTTTACGGCATCACCTTCGCAGAGCGCCCCGACCTCGTCGCCTACCACCCGGATGCGCGGGTCTTCGAGGTCAGCAACGAAGACGGCTCCGCGCTCGGCCTGTACATCCTCGACCTGTACACGCGCGATTCGAAGCGCGGCGGAGCGTGGATGAATCCCCTCATCTCGCAGTCGACCTTGCTGGGTAACCCAACCGTCGTCGTGAACAACCTCAATGTGCCGAAGCCGGCCGCGAGCGCGCCAACCTTGCTCACCTACGACGAGACCAACACGCTCTTCCACGAGTTCGGGCACGCCCTGCACGGACTGTTCGCGCACGTCACTTATCCGAAGTTCGCCGGGACGAACGTCTTCCGTGACTTCGTCGAGTTCCCGAGCCAGGTCAACGAAATGTGGATGCTCTGGCCCGAGATCCTCACCAACTACGCCGTGCACCACGAGACCGGCGAGCCGATGCCGCACGAGCTCGTCGAAAGCTTGCAGGCATCCTCAGCGTTCAATGAGGGGTTCAAGACCAGCGAGTATTTGGCGGCAGCCCTGCTCGACCAGGCCTGGCACGGGATCACCGCAGACGACCACGTGACGGATGTCGCGACCTTCGAGGCTGCGGCCCTCGCCGAGGCCGGCCTCGACAACCCCGCCGTGCCCACGCGCTACTCGAGCACCTACTTCGCGCACACTTTCTCCGGTGGCTACGACGCGGGATATTACTCCTACATCTGGAGCGAGGTCCTCGACGCAGACACGGTGGAGTGGTTCAAGGAGAACGGCGGGCTCACGCGCGCGAACGGCGATCGCTTCCGCGGCCGCCTACTCGGCGTTGGCGGCTCGCGTGACCCGCTCGAGGCATATCGCGACTTCCGCGGCCGCCCTGCCGTGATCGGGCCCCTGCTGAAGCGCCGCGGACTCGACGCGTAGGTGGCCGCCACCATGGAATGTGACATCCTATGACGCCACCGAGTGCGTCTTTCGAGACGCCCTCGTAGTCTTAACCGGTCGCCGCACCCCTGCGGCGCAGTGGACGAGATCGGTGGCGAAACACCATGGCATTCCCCCTGGGCCTGCAGCACGCACACGAGTGCGCATGCGGACGAGTCGGAATGTGCGCCGATAACCGACCTGGCCACGGGTTGAACTTCATCCAGTTGCGGATCGCGTCGGCCACTCGGAGCCGGTGGACGGATGCCATCGTCCACGAGACAACCGATCAGGGCTGGATCGCGCTTGCGCCGCTTGCGGGCAGCGACATCGTGTGGGTCTGGCACCACGCAGACCTCACCGGCACGATCAAAGTCGGCGACCCGGTCGCGCTTCATGACCTCTACAACGTCCTCGCCGCCGGTCAGGGCCGCTTCAACGTGGTGACGGCGACGCGCTAGGGTCGCGCGCGTCGCCTTTGTTCGACTAACTCGATTGTTCGACTAGCTGGCGGACTTCATCGCCATCATCATGGATTCGCACGCCTCCGCGGCAGCGCGGCACGCCTGAGCGCACATTCGGCTGGTCTCGCTGGTCCCCGCGTGCTTCATGCACTCATCCGCGCACGCCATCGACATCGCGGCACTGGCCTCCAAAACGGCCGTCATGCTCTTCATCTCGACACCCATGGGGCGCATCATCATGCGCATGGTGGTGTTGCTCATATCCGCAGCGTTCATGCACATGCTTGCGCATTTCGCCATGCCCTCCCCCATGGAGGCATCCGCGCAGATCGTACAGGCTTGTTCCGCGGCCGCACAGGCCTCGATACAGTCCTGCATCGCCATCATGTCCATGGACGCCGGCATGCCTTCCACGCCGGCCAACTCCATTGACATGCTCTTCATCATTTCCGCTGTCATGTTCATGCCACATCGTCCGTTCGGCCTACCGCCCGGCGGCATTCACCAACCGAGTCAAAACGGTAGTGCGTTCTCGACGCAATGCTACGTCGCGAGTGCATGAACTCCTAGGGACTGAAGCAGACTGCGCAAACGCGCGAACCCGAGGATGCGGCAACCACAGATACCCACGGAACGAGAACTCGCGCTCTGAAAAGCCGCGGAGTTCGCCTACGCGGACTTTTCTTCGCGACGGGCGCGGTGGGGCACAATCGTCGGTGCGGCGTTCTCGAGCACGGCCTCACGTGTGACGACGACGCGAGCCACCTCGCTGCTGGAGGGGACCTCGAACATGATCGGTCCGAGAACCTCTTCCATGATCGCGCGGAGGCCGCGAGCACCCGTCTTGCGGAGCACCGCGAGATCGGCGATCGATTCGAGGGCGGCTGGTTCAAAGTCGAGTTCGACGCCGTCGAGCTCGAACATGCGCTGGTACTGCCGCACGAGCGCATTTTTGGGAACCGTCAGGATCTGCATGAGCGCGTCCTGATCGAGCGGCGTGACAGTCGTCACGACCGGAAGGCGTCCGATGAACTCCGGGATGAGCCCGAATTTGTGGAGGTCTTCCGGCAACACTTCGCTGAACAGGTTGATGTCGTCGCCCTTGCTGTGCAGCGGGGCACCGAAACCGATACCCTTCTTGCCCGCGCGCTGGGAGATGATGTCTTCGAGTCCGGCGAACGCACCGGCCACGATGAACAGGACGTTCGTCGTGTCGATCTGGATGAATTCCTGGTGCGGATGCTTGCGCCCACCCTGCGGAGGAACGGATGCGACCGTGCCCTCAAGAATCTTGAGCAGGGCCTGCTGCACGCCCTCGCCTGACACGTCGCGTGTGATCGACGGATTCTCCGCCTTGCGCGCGATCTTGTCGACCTCGTCGATGTAGATGATGCCGGTCTCAGCGCGCTTGACGTCGTAGTCCGCTGCCTGGATGAGCTTGAGCAGGATGTTCTCGACATCCTCACCGACGTAGCCCGCCTCGGTGAGAGCGGTCGCGTCTGCCACTGCGAACGGCACGTTGAGCCGCTTGGCGAGGGTCTGCGCGAGGTAGGTCTTGCCACAGCCTGTCGGGCCGATCAGCAGGATGTTGCTCTTGGCGATCTCGACATCGTCGATGACGTCGGCCGCAGTGATCGTGGCGCGGGCACGCACACGCTTGTAATGGTTGTAGACCGCGACGGCCAGAGCACGCTTCGCCTGCTCCTGCCCGATGACGTATTCCTCGAGGAAGCCGAAGATCTCCTTGGGCTTGGGCAGGTCGAATTCGCTCGTGGTCTCTTCGCCGGCTTCGGCGAGACGCTCTTCGATGATCTCGTTGCAGAGTTCAACGCACTCATCGCAAATGTAGACGCCGGGGCCGGCGATGAGTTGCTGCACCTGCTTCTGGCTCTTGCCACAGAAGGAACACTTGAGCAGGTCAGCACTTTCCCCGATGCGAGCCACGTCACCCTCCTTCTTGGGTTGCCTTCTTCGAGCCTAGCCTGTGCGGGCGACAACGTGTCGCAAGCTCCGGGATGCGAAACGGCGCGCCGCCCCCTGGGTAGACGCGCCGTTCCAGTTATCGAACTATTTGACCAGCGTCGGCAGGTTCTTCCGGCTCGTGAGCACCTGGTCGATGAGACCGTACTCGAGAGCCTCGGCCGCCGAAAGGATCTTGTCGCGGTCGATGTCCTTGTTGACCTGCTCCTGGCTGCGGTTGGAGTGGTGCGCCAGCGTCTCCTCGAGCCAGGTGCGCATCCGCATGATCTCGTGGGCCTGGATCTCGATGTCCGACGCCTGGCCCTGGCCGGCCTCGCCGACGGCGGGCTGGTGGATCAGGATGCGCGCATTCGGCAGCGCGAGGCGCTTGCCTGGCGTTCCCGCCGCCGTGAGCACGGCCGCGGCGGACGCCGCCTGGCCGAGAACGACCGTCTGGATGTGCGGGCGGATGTACTGCATCGTGTCGTAGATCGCCGTCATCGCGGTGAACGATCCACCCGGCGAGTTGATGTACATGACGATGTCGCGGTCCGGATCCTGGCTCTCGAGCACGAGGAGCTGGGCCATGATGTCGTCGGCCGACGCGTCGTCAACCTGCACGCCGAGGAAGATGATGCGGTCCTCGAAGAGCTTGGCGTACGGGTCCTGGCGCTTGTAGCCGTATGCCGTGCGCTCCTCGAAGCTCGGCAGGATGTATCGCGAGCCCGGAGCCTGCACACCTCCGGCCGACGAGCTGAACGCAGTTCCACCGAAGTTGGGGATGTTCATGTCTGTTCCTGTTCTGTCCGGTGGGTACTTACTTCGTGGCCGTGCCGCCGCCGCCGGCAACGTCTGTCGCCGATTCACGGATGTGGTCGACGAAGCCGTACGCCAGCGCCTCCTGGGCCGTGAACCAGCGGTCGCGGTCGCCGTCGGCGTTGATCTGCTCGACGGTCTTCCCCGTCTGCTCTGCCGTGATCTCGGCGAGGCGCTTCTTCATGTCGAGGATGAGCTGGGCCTGGGTCTGGATGTCGCTTGCCGTGCCGCCGAACCCGCCGTGCGGCTGGTGCAGCAGCACGCGCGCGTTCGGGGTGATGTAGCGCTTGCCCTTGGTGCCTGCGGTCAGCAGAAGCTGGCCCATGGATGCGGCCATCCCGATTCCGACCGTGACGATGTCGTTCGGAACGAACTGCATGGTGTCGTAGATCGCCATGCCCGCGGTGATCGAACCGCCAGGTGAGTTGATGTAAAGGTAAATGTCGCGCTTGGCGTCCTCGGCCGCGAGCAGCAGCAGCTTGGCCGCTATCTCGTTCGCATTGTCGTCGCGCACCTCGGAGCCTAGCCAGATGATGCGGTCTTTCAGCAGTCGGTCAAAAACACTGGGTGCCAGTGTCGGTTCGGCCATTTCTCGCTCCGTTTCAGTTGTCGTTCGAATTGAATCTATAGGAGCAAACCCTCCGAAACTCGCCTGTTCGCCGTGGGCAGAGCGATGTGACGCCGTCAACGACAAAAGGCCCGCCACCGAAGTGACGGGCCCTGTCTCAAACCGTTGTCAGCTGTGGTCGTGCCCGTAGTGCTCGTCGCTCGGCTTGCGACCCTGGCTGTCGCGACCCTTCGCACCCTTGGCGCTGCCGCCACTGGCGTTCATCTGCGCGAGCACATCCGCGGTCGCCGAGATGTCGGTCTCGTCGTCATCCGAAATTGCCGTGAATTCCGCGAGGTCGACCTTCTTGCCGTTGGAGTCAGTGACCACGGCCTTGCCGAGGACGATCGCGAGCGCCTTGTTACGGGCAACCTCGCCGACCATGGAGGGGATCTGGCCGTTCTCGCTGAGAACCTTCACGAACTCGTTGGGGTCCATGCCGTACTGGGCAGCGCCCTGGATCAGATACTGGGTGAGCTCGTTCTGGCTGACCTTGATGCTCTCGGCCTCGGCGATCTCGTCGAGCAGGATCTGCGTGCGGAAGGTGCGCTCGCTCGAGACGGTCACTTCTTCGCGGTGCGTGTCATCCTCGAGGCGGTTCTCGCTCTCAAGGTGACGCTGGACCTCGTCCTCGACCAACTTGGCGGGAACTGGAACCTCGACGAGTCCGAGGAGGACGTCGACGAGCTGGTCGCGTGCCGCGGCACCCTGGCCGAAGACCTTGGAACGCGCGACCTGCGTGCGCAGGCTGGCCGTCAGCTCGTCGATCGTGTCGAACTCGCTGGCGATCTGGGCGAAGTCGTCGTCGGCCTCTGGCAGCTCGCGCTCCTTGACGGCGTTGACGGTGACCGTGATCTCGGCGCTTTCACCCTCGTGGTCGCCGCCCATGAGCGGCGCCTCGAAAGTGGTGGTCTCGCCGGCGCTGAGCGAGTCGAGCGCCTCGTCGATGCCCTCGATCAGGTCGCCGGAGCCGACCTCGTACGAGATGTTGGTCGCGGAGTCGACCTCGCTGCCGCCGATCGTGGCGGTCAGGTCGATCTGGGCGAAGTCGCCGGCCTTGGCCGGGCGGTCGACGGTGACGAGCGTGCCGAAGCGGCTGCGCAGACGGTCGAGCTCTTCGCTGACCTCGTCGTCGGTGACATCCGCTGCGTCAACTGTGAGCTCCACCTTGTCGTAGGCGGGAAGCGTGATCTCGGGGCGGATGTCCACCTCGATGGTCAGGAGGAGGTCGCCGGAGAAGTCCTTGTCGCTGGGCCATTCCGTGATGTCGGCCTCGGGGCGACCGAGCGGACGCACACCGTTCTCCTCGATCGCGGCACGGTAGAAGGTATCCAGGCCCTCGTTGACGGCGTGCTCGAGCACGGCGCCCTTGCCGACACGCTGGTCGATGAGGGGCGGCGGAACCTTGCCCTTGCGGAAGCCGGGGATGTTGACCTGCTCGGCGATGTGTCCGTACGCGTGGGTGATGCTCGGCTTGAGCTCCTCCGGCGTCACCGAGATGGTGAGCTTGGCGCGTGTGGGGCTCAGCTTTTCGACCGTGGTCTTCACGTTGTTGGGTTCTCCTGTATTTGAACGATGACCTCTGCAGAGGTTGGGATTGTGGTCGGGGCGACAGGATTCGAACCTGCGACCTCTCGGTCCCAAACCGAGCGCTCTACCAAGCTGAGCTACGCCCCGGATCATGCCTCAATCCGCACGGTCCGTTTCCACGGCGCGCATGTGCGCCAGGGGCGAAAGACCACGGGCAAGTCTACTGCACGCATCTCGACGGGCGTGACGCCCGTGCTCTCGCAAATCCGGTACAGTAATCTCCGGCAGTTGATCCGTTCCGTTCGTGAACGTGCGGGTCAGATGCCCCCCGGGGATGTAGCTCAATGGTAGAGCCTCAGTCTTCCAAACTGATGGTGCGGGTTCGATTCCCGTCATCCCCTCCCTTCCCGGCACCGGCAAGCCCGCTGTGAAGTTCGCCGGCAGGTGGGACTCTCCTTGGTGGCGGCCGCGCCCTTGGGCACCAGCATCACCCGCCGTTGTTGACCAGCACGCCAATCGGCTCATCCTGCTTCGGCGAAGCGGTGGCGGCCGGTGTTGTCTCCTCCTCCAAGCTCGACTCCCAGGAGAGTTATCCACCGAAAAAAGATGCCGTTGACCAGCAAAAAAGGAGTGTCAGTGGTGCCTGCCAGAGTCTAGTTATGACCATCCAAGGCGGTGACTCCGAGGCAGAACTGCAGCAGGCGACGGCCCTTATGGCCGTCGTGTGTGCCGTGCCGGCTGAGACGCTTGGCGATGATCGCCTCATTGCGAGGCTGGAAACGGCCGAACAACTGGGCCGATTTGCCGACGCGCTCCGCATTTCGACCGCGGCGGAGGTCGCGGTGCGGTCTCGGCACGAACTGGGCGCCGCCGGACTATCGTACCGCATGGGGCAGCGCCGTCCGGGTCACCTGATCGAGCAAATCACCAGGGTGGCACCTTCGGAGGCGGGGCGGCGAATGAAGCTGGGCGCCATGGTGCGCCCGCGGGCCGCGCTCGACGGCACGCCCCTGCCGCCGCTGTATTCGCACGTCGCAGCGGCGCTTACCCGTGGAGAGATCGGTGCGGATGCCGCCGCGATGATCACGCAGAACCTCCAGCAGGCGGCGGAGCGCTGCGCGCCAGACGACCTGTTCGAGGCCGAGCGGTGCCTGGTCGAACGGGCTCGGGAGGATTCCGCGGACCTGATCGGCGTTCAGGCACGCCTGTGGCGGGACACGCTCGATGCCGACGGTGCCGAGCCTCGTGACGAAGAACTGCGAATGCGACGAGAGGTCAAGCTCGGACGTGAACGCGACGGCATGACACCCCTCTACGGCCAGCTCGACCCGGTCGGGGCCGAAAGGTTCCGGACCATGATCGACTCATACTCTGCTCCGGGATGCTCGCCCCGCTTTCAGGAGGAATCCGACGACGATTCACTGCCGGACACCCGCACCCCGGGACAACGCAACTGCGACATCCTGCTCGGCGTGATCACCGCCGGCATGTTCGCCGACAAGACGATCCCGAAAAGTAAGTCCACCATCGTGCTGACTCTGAGGGCGACGGACTTCATCTCGGGCACTGGTGTTGCCTGGCTGTCCGGGGTCCAAGAGCCGATCTCGGCCAAGCATGCCCGTGAGCTCTCCTGTGACGCCGAAATCCGCCTCATGCGGCTCGGTGATCGCGGCGAGATCCTTTCGCTTGGCCTGCCCCGCCGACTATTCACTCCCGCGCAGCGCCTGGCGTTGACCGTGCGAGACGGCGGATGCATCTGGCCCAACTGCGACGCTCCCCCGGCCTGGTGTGACGCTCATCACGTCATCAACTGGAGTTGGGGTGGCCCAACCGACGTGAGCAACGGAGCGCTCCTCTGCCCGGCGCACCACCACATGCTCCATAACAGCGACTTCAAGCTCGTCATGCGTCACGGAATCCCGCACCTGATCCCACCCCCGCGCCTCAACCCCTCCGGGCGAGAATGGCGAGTCGGCCGATCCCGGGTAACCACCGTGCTGAAGAGGTGATTCGGCGATGACCTTCGACCTACGTTGGTGCTGATGCGTGGTTCGCACATGGACTTGGCAACCTCGCAGCATCGCTGTTGCAGGATGACTGGATGGCTACTCCAACCGATCCCTTCTCGCGAGACATCCGAATCTGCTTCCTCGGCGACTCTTTCGTAGTCGGAGTCGGTGACCCATCAGGCCTCGGGTGGGTAGGTCGCGCCATCGCTCACGCCGCCACGCAGGGGACACCCGTGACCGGCTACAACCTCGGCGTACGAGCAGAAACGTCACGCGACGTAGTGAGGCGACTGCGGCAGGAAACCGAGCCCCGGCTTGTCCAGGGCAAGGAACTGCGCGTGGTGCTCTCCCTCGGGCTCAATGACGTCACCGTCGATGCGGGGGTCCAGCGTGTGAGCACCGCGGATACCCTCGCCGCGATCTCTGAGGCGGGCACTCTGCTCGAGGGGACGCCTGTTCTTTTCGTCGGGCCACCGGCATCCACAGATCCGGAGCGAAACGAGAGGGCCCGCGAGCTCAACGGTGCAATGCGTGAGCACTGCGCCACAGTCGGCATTCCCTTCATCAGCACATTCGAAGCACTCGACGGCGCGAATCCGTGGTGTGACGAGGTCGCGCGTGGCGACGGCATTCATCCCGGCCTCGCCGGCTACGACCAGCTGTATGCGGTTGTTCGCGACGATCTCTATGACTGGACGATGCAGACGTTCGAATAGGCCCGGTCAGCACCGGTGCTGCCTGAGGTGTCTTCTTGCATTCAGGCCTCGCCTAAAGATGATTTATCCTCATTTTGGGGGTACCTTATCCCACACTAGGTGTTTCGCTTAAACCGGGGCAAAAAAAGATGATTCAAAGGAGAGTCAGATGATCCAATCAGCGAATACCGGGCGCCGCGCCCGCATTATTGCAATGTGCGCTGCCGTTCCGTTCGCAGCTATCGCCGCACTTGGTGTGGCCTCGTCCGCAACGGCATCGCCACCGCCCGACCACAAGGTCACGTACTGTCACGCGACCCACAGTGCAACGAACCCGTTCGTCGTCATCACGACGGATGAGCTCGCTGTCGTGCAGGGACATCAAAACCACCAGGACTTCGAGGATGTCATTCCGCCCTTCACGTGGGCACTCCCGAACTCCAGTGGCTCCTTCGCGGGCCTCAACTGGGGGCCAGGAAGCCAGGCCTTCATCGACAACGGTTGCGTAGCACCGGTTTACCCGCCCAGCTAGTTCGTGCACGTCTGGATGCCGCGGCCGGTGCCGCGGCATCCTGTCGTTTACCGCGAGAATCCCGCCGTCCGCTTCCGACACAAGCGGCGTAGAGTGACAGCAACAATGCGATAGTCAACGCCTGCCACCCGGAAACACCGGACTCGACGGACGAGGAGTAGCGGCCACTATTCGCGCGCACCACTTCGCGGTCGACACTCCCACCCTCGGAAGCACAACGCCATCGGCACCCGGTGCGACGCGAGATCTCAACCGCACGACGAGCGGGATGCTTCCGTCATTGCTGTACACACACGCCACAAGGAGGCGTTCCACATGCTCAAGGAAGCACACGCCGTATTACCCGCAGCCGATCTCCAGCGCGCACGCGAGTTTTACCACAACGCGCTCGAACTCGATCCAGACGAAGTACACGAGGGCATGCTCACATATCACCCAGCGTCGGGATCGGCTTTCGATATCTACGAGACCACCAACGCCGGATCGGCGAAGAACACCCAGATGTGTTGGGTCACGGACGATCTCGACAGCGAAATGGCACGGTTGCGGCAGCGCGGTGTCCAATTCGAGGACTACGACATCCCTGGAATGAAGACCGAAAACGGAGTTGCCACTATCGAGGACACCAGAACCGCATGGTTCAGGGACTCGGAGGGGAACTTCCTCTGCATCACCCAGATGACGTCATAGTCACAAGTGCCATCCTCGCGCTCAGTCGAGCGTGGGGGTGGTGTCTGGTGTGAGCGCGATCTGGCTACGACCCGTCTGCCACATAGATCAACCGCCCGGATGAATCCACGCGGGCTTCGCGCGCCTGGACAACGTACGTGGGCCGGATCGGCCCGTAGATATGAGGAAAAAGCTCGCCGTTGCCGACATCCTCATACGCGAGTTGGACGCCAGCGGCGCGAATCGCATCCTCGTCAAGCTCGAGGACCAGCAGTTCAGCCTCGTCCGCGGCGTAGAACCGTTCGGCAACGCCCGCCAGTTGCACCGCGGTTGATGCATGGATGAACCCGACCTGTTCGATCGTGGCTCCACGCGTGGAAATGCGATACTCCCCCGAAACCTGGGCTGCGTGCCAGTCGTCAGTGTGGGCGATGTGGAAGATCGACATTCTTCGAGCGTACTTCGGTTTCGCTATGACACGTGCCGGTTGAGTAGCGCGCCAGCGCGGATCGAACCCCTCACACAAGAGGTTCCGCTTGCGAAATGCCACAGCGCGCGTACCGTCTTTCGGCATAAGCGAAAGGAAACACCATGACCACTACAGAGTCCTCCCGGCGGAGCGTATCCAACCCGGATGTCGCGGCCGGGGTTGCCCAGTTTCTGAGCCCGGTCGTCATCGACCTCATGGCGCTCGTCGTCAACGGCAAGCAGGCGCATTGGCACGTGCGCGGCCCCAACTTCATCGGAGTGCACAAGCTCCTCGACGCCGTCGTCAAGCACGCCCAGGCGTACGCGGACCTCGCCGCCGAGCGTGTGGTCGCGCTGGGGCTGCCCATCGACGCCCGACTTGGAAACGTCGCGGCGAAGACGTCGACGCAGGAGCTCACACCGGGCTTCCAACAGTGGGACGACACGATCGCTGAGGTCATCGCGCAAATCGACGCCGCCCTCACCTGGGTCAACGAAGCGGTGAAGGAGCTCGACGAACTCGACCAGAACAGCCAGGATGTCGCGATCGAGATCGCTCGCGGGCTCGACAAAGACCGCTGGCTGCTGTTCGCGCATATTGCCGCCGGTTAGGGGCAGGAGTGCCGGTTGAGTACCGGGTTTCGATACAGCCGCGGGCGGCTTACTCAACCAGCACCGCCTGCAGCCGCGGGCGGCTTACTCAACCAGCACCGCTTAAGTGGCGCACCGTTAGTGGCGCATCCGCTCGCGCATCCGGCGCATCTCGGCCGCGAGCGCCGGGCTTGCGTACGCGCCATCCCCCTCGAGCCCTACGATGATGCGGTCCACTGTCTCGGCCGGCCGGTTCTGGCTCAACTTGTTCTTCGCGACGACGTGCGTCGGCGTGAGCCGAAACCCGACTGTGCCCGTGCTGATCCGGGACGCATATTCCGCGTTCTCTGGGGTCCCCTCCATGCGCCGCGGTTCGGGCATCCGATCCTCGAAGTGATCGACGAGTGATCCAAGCACGCGGTAATTCTCCTCGTCACTCAGGATCTCCGGCACGCCGGTCAGGTGCGCGACGATGAAGTTCCAGGTCGGGACCGCGGGCTTGGGATCGTACCAGCCGGGCGAAATGTAGCCGTGCGGGCCCTGGATGATCACGAGCAGTTCGTGCTGGCCGAGTTCGAGCACTTGATCGTCTGGCTTGCCGACATGACTGACGATGGCGAGCTCATCCCTGCTCTCGTCGACGAGCACCGGATAGTGCGACGCGACGAGGCCACTCGCGGTGTTGCTCACCAGGGTGGCCCACGGGTTCTCCCGGATCAGGCGCTTGATCTCGTCCGGATCGCCGAGCACGAAGCTGGGGTTCTGTCTCATAGCATCAAGCCTGACAGCTCGGGCACCAGTAAAGCTTGCGAGCGCCCATTTCCTCGAGCACGATGTGCGTCCCGCAGACCCGGCACGGCAGACCTTCGCGCTTATAGACCCAGTGCCGGTCGGCACGTGAGGCCATCGCCGCCACGTACGCGTCGTCATCCAACCCGTCCATCGTCATCATCTGGCCGGTCTCGACACCGATCCGCAGGAGCCTGACCCAGTCATCCCACAGCTCGCGCGCGGTCTCCTCTGTCACGCTCTTGCCTGAAGCATGCGGGTTGAGCCGGGCACGGAACAGGAGCTCGGCGCGATAGACGTTTCCGATGCCGCTGACGATCGACTGGTCCATCAGGAGCAGCCCGATCGGCGTCGGTTTCCTGCGGACGGATGCGACGAAACGCGCGGCAGCCTCTTCGCTGTGGTCGAGCATCGGGTCCGGTCCGAGTTTCGCGATGACGGCATCGACCTGTTGTGGTTCGAGCACCTCGCACGCGGTGGGGCCGCGCAGGTCGGCGACTGCGGTGTCCGTGAGCAGGCGCACGCGCACCTGGCCAACGGGCTCTGGCGGGAAATCCGTGTACTGCTCTCCGATGCGCTCCTGCTCCGCCATCCGCAGCCGCGCGCGTCGTGGGGCACCGATGCTGTGCAGCGAGTTCTCGCCGGCCGAGTCGAGCACAGTCCCGCGCTGGTTCGTCTGGCCCATGCGTCCATTCGAGGACGCGATCGTCGAGTCGATCGTGATATCCCCGGCGAAGTCCCACGCGCCGTAGATTCCGAGATGAACGCGCAGCCACTCGCCGTTGTCGAACTCGAGGAACATCTGCTTGCCGACGGCTTTCGCGTCCGTCATGATGTGACCGTCGATCCGCGCCGCACCTTCGGCGAAGCGCCCCTGCGGCGAGCTGACGCTCACGCTATGACCGACGAAATTGCGCGCGAACTGGCGGGTGATCCGGTGAACGGAGTGTCCTTCAGGCATCCCTCGCCGCCTAGTGATTGACGTGCTTGCCGAGGATGTCACCTGTCGCCTCGAACTCGGCGAGCTGCGCGATGCGGCGGACGTGACGCTCCTCGAACGAGAACGGCTCGGCGATGAAGGCATCGATGAAGCTCGTCGCCTCCTCGACCGTGTGCTGGCGCGCACCGATTGAGATGACGTTGGCGTCGTTGTGCTGGCGGGCTAGCTTGGCCGTGTCGAGGCTCCAGGCGAGAGCAGCGCGCGTACCCGTGACTTTGTTCGCCGCGATCTGCTCACCATTGCCGGAGCCGCCGAACACCACGCCGAGCGCCTGGATGCCAGCGCGCTGGTCATTGACAACAGCCTGGGCGGCGTTGATGCAGAACGCGGGGTAGTCATCGAGCGCGTCGTAACTCGTCGGACCATGATCGACGACCTCGTGCCCAGCGGCGGTGAGGTGGGCGATCAAGTGCTGGCTGAAATCCAGACCGGCGTGGTCCGTGGCGATGTGGATGCGCATCCCCCCAGTTTAGGGATTTCGCGCGGCCAGCTCAGTCGAAGATCGGCCCGCTCGTGCGCGTGCGCTTGATCTCGAAGAAGCCGTCGTAACTCGCCGCGGCGACCACGCCATCCCACAAGGTGAGCGCCTGCTCGCCCTTCGGCGCCGGCGTGATCACCGGCCCAAAGAATGCGACACCGTTGACCGCGATGACGGGGGTGCCGACATCCTGCCCCACCCGCTCGATGCCGTCGAAGTGGCTCGCGCGCATCTGCGGGTCATACTCGGTGGATTCCGCGTACGCGGCGAACTCGGGGGGAAGTCCGACCTCGGCGAGCGCTGCAGGGATGACCTCGTTCGGGTCTGTGCTGCCGCCCGGGTGGATCCGTGTTCCCAGAGCGTCGTACAGCGGCTTGACGAACGCCTCACCGTGCAGCTCACCGGCTGCAGCGACCAGGCGCGTGTACTTGAGAGCGCGCGGCATGAAGTCGCGGTAGGCCTCGGGGACATCCTTGTCTTCGTTGAGCACGGCAAGGCTCATGATGTGCCAGTGCACGTCAAGGTCGCGATGCTTCGCCACCTCGTCGACCCAGCGCGACGTCATCCACGCCCACGGGCAGGACGGATCGAACCAAAAATCAACGGTCGTGGCGGGCGCAGCAGAATCAGTCGTCGCAGAAGGCATTGGACTAGCCAATCACATCCAATCCGGTGACTGGACAGCCTCTTCTCAGGAACCGAGTCGCCTAAAGTTGGATGTCGGACACGATCCGATTTTTCCAGCCCGGCCCCAAAGGAGTCAGCGTTGCCAGCAGAGAACCTCACCCGCGTCGAAGCCAGGGAGCGCGCCGCGCTCATCACCACCCACAGCTACGACGTCGCTCTCGACCTCACGACCGGTCCCGAGACGTTCCTGAGCACCACGACGGTGAAGTTCGATGCGACGGATGGCGCATCCACATTCATCGACGCGATCACCCGCACCGTGCGGTCGGTCACGCTCAACGGCGTGCAGCTCGATCCGGCGACGGTCAGTGACGGCGTACGGATCCAGCTCGACAACCTCAAGGCCGAGAACGAGCTGACGGTCATCGCGGACGCGATCTACACAAACACGGGTGAGGGCCTGCATCGCTTCGTCGACCCGGTCGACGGCGAGGTGTACCTCTACAGCCAATTCGAGGTTCCGGACTCCCGCCGTGTCTTCGCCGTGTTCGAGCAGCCCGATCTCAAGGCGACCTTCACCTTCACCGTCACCGCGCCTGGCCACTGGCAGGTCGTGAGCAACTCCCCCACCCCGGAACCGACGGATATCGCGGGTACCGGCGCGAAGACCTGGGCATTCGAACCGACCCCGGTGATCTCGTCGTACATCACGGCGCTCGTCGCCGGGCCGTACGTGTCCGTGCACAGCGAGCTGACGAGCCGCGATGGCCGCGTCATCCCGCTCGGCGTCTTCGCTCGCGCGAGTCTCGCCGAGTTCCTCGACTCCGACTACATCTTCGAGAAAACCCGCCAGGGCTTCGAGTTCTACGAGGAAAAGTTCGACTACGCGTATCCGTTCGCGAAGTATGACCAGCTCTTCGTACCCGAGTTCAACGCGGGCGCCATGGAGAACGCCGGCGCGATCACCTTCACCGAGACCTACGTCTTCCGCTCGAAGGTGACCGACGCCATCAAGGAGCGTCGCGTCGTCACAATCCTGCACGAGCTCGCCCACATGTGGTTCGGCGACCTCGTCACCATGAAGTGGTGGAACGACCTGTGGCTGAACGAGTCGTTCGCCGAATACGCGTCAACGCTCGCGACCGCGGAGGCCACCGAGTGGCACGAGGCGTGGACGACCTTCGCCGCAATGGAGAAGAGCTGGGCGTACAAGCAGGACCAGCTGCCATCCACACACCCCATCGTCGCCACCATCAACGACCTTGAGGATGTCCAGGTCAACTTCGACGGGATCACCTACGCGAAGGGCGGCTCCGTGCTCAAGCAGCTCGGCGCCTGGGTCGGGCAGGACGCGTTCCTCGCCGGTGTCTCGCAGTACTTCAAGAAGCACGCGTACG
>JAUZGC010000012.1 GCA_030840105.1 Microbacteriaceae bacterium | reverse complement strand
TGCAGCGAGCCCATCTCGGCCATCAGCGCGTCGAAGTCGGCGTCGGGGTCGGCCATCGCCATCGAGACCTCGTTGAAACGATCGACCTTCGCCTTGATCGGGCCGACGCCCTCCTGGACGTTCTCGAGAACCGTCTTGTTCTCGTCGAGTTCCGGCTCCTGCATGAGGATGCCGACACTGTAGCCGGGGCTCAGCCTGGCTTCACCGTTGCTCGGGGTGTCGAGCCCGGCCATGATCTTGAGGATCGTCGACTTGCCCGCACCGTTCGGACCGACAACCCCGATCTTCGCCCCCGGCAGGAACGACATCGTGACGTCGTCGAGGATGAGCTTGTCGCCGACCGCTTTGCGGGCGCGGACCATCGAGTAAATGTATTCGGCCATGCTCCAAGTCTATGGGGCGCGCCCGGCCGACCGAGCTGTTCGCGATCGGCTCAAGCGACGACGAGCGAGTCCTCTTCCGTTGTGGCCCACCCGCCGGTATCCGCCCCGGAAGCCTCAGAGGCTTCATCGGGGTCGAACGCCGTATTCTCGTCCGTCGGCCGGTCCTCGGGTTCCGAGTCGCCGTGCTCCCTCTCAGAACCGGCCGCGCTCGACTTCACGCTGCGTGTGTACGAGGAGGTGCCCCAGTTGAGATCGTGACCGACCGCATCCGCATCGATCTCGATGACAGTTCCGCTGCGCTCTTCGTTCTCCCATTCGCGGATGCGAAGCCGCCCGGTAACCACGACACGGTCGCCCTTGGCGACGGAACCGACGAGGTTGATCGCGAGCTGCCGGAACGCCGTGACCGTGTACCAGTTGGTGTCGCCGTACTCCCAGGCCTTCGTTGTCTTGTTGAACTTGCGCTGGCCGGCGGCCAGCCTGAAGCTCGTGATCGGAAGGCCTTCCGCCGTCGTCACGTGCCTGGGAAGCGTCGCGACGAGCCCGCTCGTCGTGATGATGTCTGTCATGTTCGTCTCCTCGTGCTCTCGCCCCCGCGCGAGCCGCGAGGTACGAGCCCCGGAGTCTGCATTTGTGCCAGTCCTCACCGACCCGGGGCTCGTGACACCCAGTGTGGGTGGCGCGGCGGCGCGACGAGAGAGGCCGCAGCGGAACTGGGGAGAAGGGTGTGCACGGCGCGGTTGGGGAGGGTGCCCACTCGGGTTTCGATACGCGTGATGCTTCGCGTCTCGGTACTCAACCGGCACATCGGTTTCGATACGGCCGCGGGCGGCGTACTCAACCAGCAAAGCGGGGGGACTGCTTAGGCGGCGATCACGTACGAGGCGTAGGAGGCACGCACCTTGTTCACCTTGGGCTGCGCGACCGCGAGGCAGTAACCCTGGTTCGGGTTCTTCGCGAAGAAGTCCTGGTGGTACTCCTCGGCGCGGTAGAACGTGCCAAGCGGCTCAAGCGTCGTAACGATCGCGCCTTCCCAATAGGTCGCCGCACGCCCAAGCGCGTCGCGGAAAAGCTGCTCCTGCTCGGCATCGGCATAGAACATCGCAGAACGGTACTGCGTGCCGACATCCGCGCCCTGGCGATTCAGCTGGGTGGGATCGTGCAGCGTGAAAAAGACATCGAGGATGACGTCGGCCGGGATCACCTCGGGGTCGAAGGTGACGGCCACCGCCTCGGCGTGCCCGGTCATCCCCGTGCACACCTGCTCGTAACTCGGGTTCGCCGTCGCGCCGCCGACGTAGCCCGACACCACGTCCTCAACCCCGCGCAGCACGCGGTAGACGGCATCCAGGCACCAGAAACATCCACCGGCAAGGACGAGAGTCTGCATGGCAACCCCTTTCGGTTCGTCGCTCAACATACTCCTACGTTGAGAGCGTCACTTTTGTTCCCGCTGCGGTCGCCCAAGGCGCCGCGGAGGCGAACATCCGGCGATCTCGGACGGGTCCGCGACACTGTGGGCGCGCATCCCGGCATCCGCTACCCGCGCAGGTAGCATGCGGACATGCAATGGTTCACTGACTTCGCCGCCTGGTATTCATCGCCCGCTGCGCGCCCGGTGATCTTCACCGCCGCGATCCTCGCAGCCTCCGTGATCGTGTCGGGGCTCCTCGCCGCGTCGATCGCGAAGAGCTCAATCAAGGGCCTGCTCTCCCGCACCGACCGTGCGCAAAAGGCCTCCGCAATCGCCGCCCTCGTGGATGCCGCCACCGAGGCATCCGTCTGGAACTCGCTGACCCCCGCGGAGCAGGTTCTCTCGGACCGTGCCGTGGGCCAGACCGACATCATGGTCCGCCTTCTCCCGATCAAGGGTGCGGGCGTCGCCGCGAACTGGGCAAGCCACCAACTCGCCGAACTGAAGCGCCACTCGGCGACCTTCGGATACCAGCTCGACCCCGCGATCGCCGAATTCCGCGACCGGATGATCGAGTGGCAGAACAAGCCGCGCCGCGCTCGCAAGATCTTCCAGGACGACCTCGAACGCTGGCGATACGAGAACACCGACACCGAACGCACGCTCCTCGCGCAGCAGGACGCCTGGGTCGCGCAACAGCACCACGACCAGTTCACGCCCGCATCGGCCGCAGCCGCACCGACTGCACCGCTGGCGGGGGCATCCGCTCCGTTCCGTCCGCTCAGCGCGGACACCGCGCCCTCTGCAATCGCGCAAGCGGCACACGGTGCAGCCGCACCAGCCGCGTATGGCGCTCCGGCCACGTACGCCGAACAACCAGCACAGTTCACGAGACCACTGGTCTAGCGCTCAACAAGGGCTGACGGGAAACCGTCGGCTCTTGCGTGCGCTCAGCACCCGATGCCTAGCGCCACCACTCGTCGAATGGGGTCACCGGCGGGCGCCGCTTGTGTTCGGTCGCGAGATATCGGGTTTCGATAGCGATTGCAACGTCGGCCGGGACATCCTTGCCCTCAAGGAAATCGTCGATGTTCTGGTAGGTGAGGCCCAGGTTGTCTTCATCGGTCTGACCAGGCGTGTGATCGAGGAGGTCGGCGGTCGGCGCCTTGAGATAGAGCCGCTCTGGCGCATCCAGCGTCTCGAGCAGCGCGCGACCCTGCCGTTTCGTGAGACCGCTGAGCGGGAGCACGTCCGCTCCCCCATCGCCGAACTTGGTGAAGAAGCCGGTAACGGCCTCGGCCGCGTGGTCAGTGCCGACAACGAGCAATCCCTGCTGGCCGGCAATCGCGTACTGCGCGATCATGCGAGCGCGCGCCTTGACGTTGCCCTTGGTGAAGTCGCTCATGGCGGCGCCCGTGGCGTCAAGGTACTCCGCCTGGAACCCGTCAACAGCCCGATGGATGTTGAAAGTGACAACGCGGTGCGGCTTGATGAAACTGAGGGCGAGCTGCGCATCCTCTTCATCATGCTGCACCGTGTACGGCAGGCGCACGGCGATGAACTCGGCGACGACACCCTCAGAGGCGAGTCGCTCGACCGCGATCTGGCACAGGCGACCCGCGAGTGAGGAGTCCTGGCCACCACTGATCCCGAGCACGAGACCGGCCGCGCCGGTCGACTTCACGTAGTCGACCAGAAAGGTAACGCGCCGATCGATCTCGACGAGAGGGTCGATACTCGGGCTCACATTCAAGTCACGGATGATTTGTGCCTGCAGATCGCGCATATATGCACAATATCGCGGCCATCTGTGAAGGAACGAACCGGTCAGTTCCCTCCGCTCAGCGTGCGGCCGAGGATCGCTGCCGTGAGGGCGTCGGTCGGTTCCTTGGGTGCCAGCGGATTGGACAGGAGGGTGAAATCGACCGCACCAAGGTCGGGCAGGCCGAAGCGGTTGGTCACCTTGACCAGGTCGCTGGGAATGAGCGAGTGTGGGAACACTGCAACGCCGATTCCCGCACGCACGGCCGCAAGCATCCCGTTGACCTCTCGCGTATTGCAGGTGATCCGCCAGGTGCGACCGGCGGACTCGAGTGCGTCGATCGCCTTCTGGCGGCTGATGCTCGGCCCCTGGTACGCGATGAGGGGAACCGGCTTGTCGACGTCGACAACCGTCTTTTCGTGACCGACCCACACGAGAGCATCCGTACCGACAACGGTCCCCTCTGTCGTGCCCGGATTCTGCTTGATGAAGATCAGGTCGAGCTGCCCGCCCATGAGGCGGCGGTACAGGGGCCCGCTCTGATCGACGGTGAGTTCGAGGTTGACCTGGGGGTGAAGCTGGCGGAAGTGGCGCAGGATCTGCGGCAGCTGCGTGATCGCGAGGTCGTCCGCGGCACCGAAGCGCAGGCGGCCCCTCATCGCCGAACCGCTGAAATA
>JAUZGC010000010.1 GCA_030840105.1 Microbacteriaceae bacterium | reverse complement strand
TCGAACGACGCGTGCTCGAACTGCGGCGGCGGCACCAGTTCGGCCGCGATCTCCGCACCGGTGATGCTTGGTGAACGGTCGGAGAGACGCAGCACGGCCCCGGTCTGTTCGATGGTCATGAGGTGAGCACCTTTGTGTCGAAGTCTTACATCGGGACCTGTGCGCGCCGCGTAGCCTTGTCATAAGTTCGCGGTGGATCCAGGCCTCAAGCCTAATCGGAGCCCACACGACAGATCGCGCGCCCCTGGGCGCTAGCTGGAGGTAAACACCATGGCCGTTGACGTTGACCCGTCGCCCACGTTCGCAGACTACGCACACCCGGAACGCCTGGTGAGCGCGGAATGGTTGCTCGAACACCAGGGCGAACCCGGTCTCGTCGTGGTCGAATCCGACGAAGACGTCCTCCTGTACGAGACCGGCCACATCCGTGGTGCGGTCAAGATCGACTGGCACACCGACCTCAACGACCCGGTGCAGCGTGACTACGTGCAAGGCGAAGAGTTCGCCCGACTGCTCGGATCCAAAGGCATCGCCCGCGACACCACGGTCGTCATCTATGGCGACAAGAACAACTGGTGGGCGGCGTACGCCCTCTGGGTGTTCACCCTCTTCGGCCACGAGGACGTCCGCCTGCTCGACGGCGGGCGCGACAAGTGGGTTGCGGATGGCCGCGAGCTCACCACGGACGTCCCTGCTCCGGTCCCGGTCGTGTACCCGATCGTCGAACGGGACGACACCGTCATCCGCGCATTCAAGGAGGACGTCCTCGCACACCTCGGCAACCCGCTGATCGACGTGCGCTCCCCCGAGGAGTACAGCGGAGAGCGCACCGAGATCCCCGGCTATCCCACCGAGAGCGCCCTGCGCGCCGGCCACATTCCCTCCGCAGCATCCGTGCCCTGGGCGCGCGCTGCCGCGCCGGATGCGACGTTCAAGAGCCGCGCAGATCTCGAGGCCATCTACAAGGGAGATGCCGGCCTTAAGGAAGGCGACACTGTGATCGCGTACTGCCGGATCGGCGAGCGGTCGAGCCACACCTGGTTCGTCCTCACGCACCTGCTCGGCTTCGAAAACGTGCGCAATTACGACGGATCGTGGACCGAATGGGGCAGCGCCGTTCGCGTCCCCATTGTGCAGGGCGCCGAACGTGGCGAGGTTCCGGCGCGATAGTGGAGCTAGCGGCGCGATAATTGGTACACGATGAGTGACGCGCAACTTGCACCAGCCTTGGCAGAGATCCGGGATGACTTCCTCGCCCTCGAACAGCGTGAGCGGTTGCAGTTGCTGCTCGAATTCTCCAACGAGCTTCCCGAACTGCCGGAGCGTTACCAGGACCACCCGGACCTGTTCGAGCGTGTCGTGGAGTGCCAGGCGCCCGTCTACATCTTCGTCGAAGTGGATGCCGACGACATCGTTCATCTCTTTGCGACCGCGCCGAAGGAATCCCCCACCACCCGGGGCTTTGCGTCCATCCTCAGCCAGGGCCTTGCCGGCCTGACCACGGACGAGGTTCTTGGTGTCCCAGACGACTTCCCGCAGACGCTGGGGCTTACGCAGGCCGTCTCCCCGCTGCGCATCCGTGGGATGACCGCGCTTCTCGCACGCACCAAGCGCCAGGTCCGCGAGAAGACCGCCGCCGCCTGAACGCTAAACCGTCGCCTGGTCCCGCGGGACCAGCGCACCGAGCCAGTCGACGATTGCGCGGTTGAAGCGCTCCTCGTCGTAGTTCCAGAGCTTCGTGTGCTTCGCCTCCGTAAAGGGTTCGAACGTCACGATATCTGGGCGGGCATCCGCAAGCGCACGTGACCCCGTCGATGGCACGAAGCCATCGTCATCGCTGTGCAGGATCAGGATGGGCAGGGAGAGGTCCTTCGCGCGCGTCACAAAGTCCATGCTGGCAAAGTCGATGGCGGCCGACTGGCCCGTAACCGCCTTGCCCCACTCCGACCCGATGATGTGCAGGGCACCATGCGAGATCAGCGGCGGCAGGCGCAGTCCGTCCGCCTGGAACTTGAGGGTGTCGATCCAGTCGATCACTGGTGACTCGAGCACGATCCCGGTGACCCGCTCGATCGAGCGCGACCTCATCGCGGCCTGCAGCACAATCGCACCACCCATGGACCAGCCCATGAGCACGATCTCCTTCGCGCCGTGGTCGATCGCGAAGTCGATGGCCGCCTCAACATCGAGCCATTCCGTTCCACCGAGTCCGTAGCGACGGTCTTCGCTGTCCGGCGCATCGCCGTCGTTACGGTACGAGATGAGCAGCGACGAGTATCCCTGCTCGCGGAAGGCGTGCACCGTGCGCAGCCCTTCCTGGCGTCGCGCGCCCCGCCCGTGCACTTGGATGACCCACTTGTCTTCGGGACCGTCTGCCGGGAAATGCCACGCCGGCGCCTGACCGAGGGATGTCGCGATCGTGACGCCGTGGACGGGCAGGCTGAGTTCTTCCGGCTCGAGGTAGTACCAGCCGCTCAGGCGGCAGCGACGAGCGCTGCGGATGTCGCCAAAGCGCACCTCGTCGAGCGTTCGCGTGACCGTGCCGATTTCGCGTCGCACGACGTCGCCGACCAGCGCATAGCCCGTCTCCCGTCCGAACCACAGGCCATAGCGCCCGGCGACGCTCGCATCCGGCGTATCCCGGAGGGTGATTGTTCCCTCTGCTTCGTCGACCGCGAGGACGAGCTGATCCTGCCGGCGCCGCGTGGGCGGAGTGACGACGACGCGAGCAATGTAGGTCGTTGCGTATGCCGTTGCTGCAAGCGTGAGCAGTCCGACCCCTGCAGCCAGGCCGACGACGATTCCCGCCGCACCCCGGCCCCCGCTTACTCCGCCGTTGCGCCGTGAACTGGGTACAGGCATCATCACTCCATCCGCAAGCCGTCGTCGTGCACATTCGCGTCGACCGCCCGAGTCGCTCCGATCCAGCGGCGAGCCTTCGCTGTTCCCCGTCCAAAAACTCTAGTCTTCGTGTGTGGCGAATACACCTTCAGCGCCAGGGGACCCTGCTGAATTCACTGCTGCGTTGGTGGCGATGCGGCAGGCGAAGTCGCGCCCAGAACTTGTCATCAACGAGATCTCCGCACCAAGTCAGCTAGCACCGTACTCGGTCGCCCTGTCGGCCGATGTGCGTCCGTCGAGGCACGGGAGCGACTCCGAGCTTGGCACCGGCCGCTTCATTCTCCTGTACGACCCAGAGGCACCGGAAGCGTGGGGCGGATGCTTCCGCGTCGTCTGCTTCGCGCAGGCCCCACTGGAAACGGACATCGGGCTCGATCCTTTTCTGGCGGATGTCACGTGGTCGTGGCTCGTCGACGCGCTCGACCATCGCGGGGCGCAGTACACGGCCGCTTCCGGGACGGCGACCAAGATCATCTCCACCGGTTTCGGCGAACTGGCCACACAGGGCGACGGATCCCAGATCGAACTGCGCGCATCCTGGACACCCCGCGATCACAATGTCTCCGCCCACGTCGAAGGCTGGGCCGAACTCCTCTGCATGCTCGCCGGACTTCCTCCGACAGTCGAGGGCGTGAGCCTCCTTTCCCAACGCCGGGCGAACCGTGCCTGACCAGATCGTCATTGCAACACGCGAAGAGTACCTCGCGGCAACGGAAATAATCGCGGCGGGCAGCGGCCCGATCGCGGTCGACGCTGAACGGGCATCCGGCTTCCGCTATTCACAGCGCGCGTACCTCATTCAGATCTTTCGCCGTGACGCCGGGACTTTCCTTTTCGATCCGCCCGCCGTGGGTCGCTTCGACGAATTGAACGCCGTGATCACGTCGGAGGAATGGGTGCTGCACGCCGCGACCCAGGACCTGACCTGTCTCCGCGAGGTCGGCCTCGATCCTCAAAGGATCTTCGATACCGAGCTCGCTGCGCGCCTGCTCGGCCTGCCGCGCGTCGGTCTCGGCACAGTCGTCGAAGACCTCCTCGGCGTCCACCTCGCAAAGGAGCATTCCGCATCGGACTGGTCGACGCGGCCGCTGCCGCAGCCGTGGCTGACGTACGCAGCGCTCGACGTCGAACTCCTCGTCGACCTGCGCGACGTGATGGTCGCCATGCTCGCCGAGGACGACAAGACCGAGATTGCGGCGCAGGAGTTCCAGGAGGAGCTCGAGCGCGACTACAAGCCGGTGCGCGCGGATCCCTGGCGCCGGTTGTCCGGCATCCATTCGATCAAGGGCTTGCGCAATCTTGCGGTTGCGCGGGAGCTCTGGACCGCACGCGACGAGCTCGCTCGGACGCTCGACGTCTCACCCGGGCGCCTTGTACCAGACGGTTCACTGACGGCCGTCGCCAAGGCGATGCCGGAGAACAAGCGAGACCTGGCCGCTCTCAAGGAATTCACCGGCAGGGCAAGCCGTTCGGAGATCGACCGGTGGTGGGCCGCGATCGAAGCGGGGCGCGCGACATCCAGCCTCCCCGTGCTTCGCGGGAACGGTGACAGCGTGCCGCCGCCGCGTGCGTGGGCGGACCGCAACCCAGAGGCGGATGCGCGACTCAAGGGTGCTCGCGCCGCCATGCTCGAGATCTCCACCACTCGCAAGATCCCCGTCGAGAACCTGCTGACACCCGAGACGCTTCGCCGTCTCGCATGGGCGCCTCCTGCCGAGTTCACGGTCGCGCAGATCGCAGCCGCGATGGAAACATCCGGGGCGAGGCCGTGGCAAATCGAGACAACCGCACAAGCGATTACCGAGGCCTTTGTGGAAGCCAGCCAAAACAAGGCCACCGCCGCCGAGGCCGATTCGTAGAAAGAGGCAAACGATTCCCCGTGCCGAATGCCCGACCATAGGATCAGAGATGGTTCGAAACCGGGAGGCATTGTGGCCGAGAGATCTGAAGTCGTCTTCGTCGATGGAGTCCGTACTCCGTTTGGGCGGGCGGGCGAAAAGGGCATGTACTGGAACACCCGTGCAGACGACCTGGTGGTCAAGGCGATCATCGGGCTGCTCGAGCGGAATCCGAACGTGCCCAAGGACCGGATCGACGATGTCGCCATCGCAGCGACCACCCAGCAGGGCGACCAGGGCCTGACCATCGGCCGCACGGCTGCGTTGCTGGCCGGGCTGCCCAAGTCCGTGCCGGGGTTCGCGATCGACCGCATGTGCGCAGGAGCGATGACGAGCGTCACGACCCTGGGCGCCGGGATCGGGTTCGGCGCGTACGACCTCGCTATCGCGGGCGGCGTCGAGCACATGGGCCGGCATCCGATGGGATTCGGCGCCGACCCCAACCCCCGTTTCCTGTCGGAGAAGCTCGTGGGCGAAGACGCACTCAACATGGGCATCACGGCCGAACGCATCCATGACCGGTTCCCGCACCTGACGAAGGAGCGCGCGGACCGGTTCGCAATGCTGAGCCAGCAGAAGGTCGCCGCCGCGTACGCCGCCGGAAAGATCCAGCCCGATCTCGTGCCCGTCGCGCTGCGCAGCGAAGCGGGCTGGGGCCTGGCGAGCGAGGATGAAGGGATGCGCCCCGCGACCACCATGGAGGGCCTCGCCACGCTGAAGACACCGTTTCGCGCGCACGGTCGCGTGACTGCAGGCAACTCGTCGCCGCTGACCGATGGCGCGACGGCGAGCCTGCTCGCGAGCGGGGAGGCCGCCAGGGAACTCGGCCTCGCCCCCAAGATGCGCCTTGTCAGCTTCGCCTTCGCCGGCGTCGAACCGGAGATCATGGGTATCGGCCCGGTTCCGTCCACGGAGAAGGCGCTGCGCAAGGCGGGCCTGTCGATCGACGACATCGGCCTCTTCGAGCTCAATGAGGCCTTCGCCATCCAGGTGCTCTCGCTGCTTGATCACTTCGGCATCGACGACGAAGACCCTCGCGTGAACAAGTGGGGCGGTGCGATCGCGATCGGTCACCCGCTTGCGGCATCCGGTGTACGCCTGATGATCCAGCTCGCCCGACAGTTCAGCGAGCACCCCGAGGTGCGCTACGGCCTGACCGCGATGTGCGTTGGACTCGGTCAGGGCGGCAGCGTCATCTGGGAGAACCCCAACTGGAACGGAAAGGCGTAAGTGTCAATGACCGACTACTCGACCATCGACTTCAGCCCATTACTCGAGCTTGCCGATGACGAGGTCGTGACCCATTCCTTCGTGAGGGATGTCCCACTCAGCGGTGGCAGGACGCTTGCGCTGGTCACCCTCGACAACGGCAGGGACCACACCCGCCCGAACACGCTCGGGCCAGCCACGCTGCTCGAGCTCGGCACGACGCTTGACGGCTTGAAGGAGCGCGCCGCACGCGGCGAGATCGCAGGGGTCGCCATCACGGGCAAGCCGTTCATCCTCGCCGCAGGCGCGGACCTCAGCAAGGTGAGCGATATCCCGAACGCGGCGGTTGCGCGCCTGCTCCCCCAGCTCGGCCACTTCGTGCTGGGCAAGCAGTCCGAGCTCGGCGTGCCATCGTTCTCCTTCATCAACGGGCTGGCGCTCGGAGGCGGTGTCGAGATCGGCCTGAACGCCGACTACCGCACCATCGACGCATCCGTTCCGGCGATCGCACTGCCCGAGGTCTTCCTCGGCCTGATCCCTGGCTGGGGTGGCGCGTACCTGCTGCCGAATCTCATCGGCATCGAGAATGCACTCAAGGTCGTGGTTGAGAACCCACTCAAGATGAATCGGATGCTCGGTGGCCGGGAGGCCTTCGACCTTGGCATGGCCGACGCGATCTTCGAGCCGGCAAACTTCCTCGAGGAATCCATCCGCTGGGCGGATGGGGTCATCGCCGGCTCGATCACCGTCAAGCGCCCGCACACTCCCGGCAAGGTCGAGCGGCTCGTCAAGTGGGATGCCGCGATCGGCATCGCGCGCAAAATGCTCGAGAATCGCATCGGGACGGTACCGAAGTCGCCATACCTTGCCCTTGATCTGCTCAAGGCGGCCAAGAGCGGTTCGAAGGCAGAGGGCTTCGAACGCGAGGATGACGCGCTCGCCGAGCTCATCTCCGGCGACCAGTTCCAGGCGAGCGTGTACGCATTCAACCTCGTGCAGAAGCGTGCCAAGCGCCCGGCAGGCGCCCCGGACAAAGCGCTCGCCAAGCCCGTGACCAAGGTTGGAGTGATCGGTGCCGGCTACATGGCGAGCCAGTTCGCGCTGCTGTTCGTGCGCCGGCTGCGGGTGCCCGTGGTGATCACGGACCTCGACCAGGCACACGTCGACAAGGGTGTCGCATACATCCACGACGAGATCGGGAAGCTCCTTGAGAAGGGCCGGATCTCGTCGGATGAGGCCAACCGGCTTCGCGCGCTCGTGACCGGAACGACCGACAAGTCTGCGTTCGCGGATGCCGACTGGGTGATCGAGGCCGTGTTCGAGGAGCTTGCGGTCAAGCAGGACGTCTTCGCGGAGATCGAGAAGTACGTCTCGCCCGAAGCGATCCTTGCGACCAACACCTCTTCGCTCTCGGTCGAGGAGATCGGAGCCAAGCTCAGCAACCGCGAGCGCCTCGTTGGCTTCCACTTCTTCACCCCCGTAGCCGTCATGCCGCTCATCGAAGTGGTCAACGCACCATCCACGAGCGAATCGACGCTCTCGACGGCAATGGTGATCGCAGCCAAGCTGCGCAAGAATGCGGTGATCACCGCGGACACCCCCGGCTTCGTCGTCAACCGTGTGCTCGCCAAGCTCCTCGGCGAGGCCATGCACGCCGTCGACCATGGCACGTCGTTCGAGGTTGTGGACGGGGCCATGGCACCACTCGGACTCCCGATGGCACCTTCGGCGCTGCTCGACCTCGTCGGCCTCAAGGTCGGGGCCCACGTGCTCGACACGCATCACGCGGCGTTCCCGGATCGCTTCTACCGGAGCGAGAACCTGCACAAGCTCGCCGAGCACGGCACCCTTCTCGAGAAGGACGCCAAGGGCAGGATCAAGGGCATCGACAAAGGCGCGGCCGCGATCATCACGGGGGGAACCAGTCCGTCGACGCCGGAGGAGATCCTGCGCAGGCTCGAGGACGGCCTCGCCGACGAGATCCACCGGATGCTCGACGACCAGGTCGTGCACGCACCTGAGGACATCGACCTGTGCATGATCCTCGGCGGTGGCTGGCCGTTCCAGATGGGCGGCATCACGCCATACCTGGACCGGGTCGGAGCGAGCGAACGGGTTTTCGGGGACACGTTCCACCACCCGCCCATCCGCGGCGTGAGCTAGCGAGATCGGCTGGCGCTCGCCATAATGGGGGGCGACACGGAGCGAGGGTGGCACACAACGAGGTGTGCCACCCTCGCCCCGTGTTCGACTAGCGGTTGAGCGGAGTCATGTCGGCGTAACGGTCCCCGACCGGGGCGGCGACCGAGTCGAGTGCGGCCAGCTGCGCGGCGCTCAGTTCGAGAGCATCCGCCGCGACGTTTTCCTCGAGGTAGCTGATCCGCTTCGTTCCCGGGATCGGAGCCAGGTCATCACCCTGGGCGAGCAGCCAGGCCAAGGCAACCTGGCCTGGGGTCGCGTCGACCTCGCGGGCCACAGCATCGACCTGCTCGACGATCCGGATGTTTGCAGCAAGGTTCTCGCCCTCGAACCGCGGGTTCGCGCGGCGGAAGTCCGCCTCGTCGAGCTGGTCCAGCGAGCGGATGGTCCCGGTCAGGAAGCCGCGTCCGAGCGGCGAATACGGCACGAAGCCGATGCCGAGCTCGCGGACGACCGGCAGGATCTCATTCTCTGGATCCCGGCTCCACAGGGAGTATTCGGTCTGCAGGGCGGTGATGGGGTGCACGGCATGCGCGCGCCGGATCGTCTCCGGCGCGGCCTCGGAGAGACCGATATGACGGATCTTGCCCTCCGCGACGAGCTCGCTCAGTGCCCCGACCGTGTCCTCGATGGGCGTTCCTGGATCCATCCGGTGCTGGTAGTAGAGGTCGATGTAGTCGGTGTTCAGACGCTTGAGTGAACCCTCAACCGAGAGTCTGACATTCGCCGGGCTGCCGTCGAGTCCCCTTGAGCCATCGGTCTGGTGCAGGATCGTGCCGAACTTGGTCGCGATGAAGACCTCGTCGCGGCGGCCTACGAATGCGCGCGCGAGCAGTTCCTCGTTTGTGTATGGCCCGTAAATCTCGGCGGTGTCGAAGAAGGTGACGCCGAGATCCATCGCTCGGTGAATCGTCGCAATCGAGCCCGCGTCGTCCTTCCCGCTGCCCGTGTAGAACGCCGACATCCCCATGCAGCCGAGGCCGAGACGGGAGACCTCGGGTCCGTCGGTTCCGAGTGTGATGCGCTTCATACTGTGATCCTTTCCTGGTACGTGGCAATTTTGAAGTCAATGGCGGCGAGGCTCCTGGTCATCTCCTCGACCTGGGCGACCACGTTCATCCGGTGGATGAGCAGGAGCTCAAGTCGTGCTGCGGATGTATCCTCGCCCCTTCTGGCGAGCTCGACGTAGTCCCTCACGCGCGCGATCGGCATTGCGGTCGAGCGCAGTTTGGTGAGGAACGTGACCCAAGCGACATCCGCCTCGCTGTATTGGCGCTGGCTCGTCGAGGATCGATCGATCGGATGCAGCATGAGGCCGGCGCGCTCGTAGTACCGCAGTGTGTGCGTCGAGAGCCCCGTCAGTGCCGCCACATCCGAGATCGCGAACGACTGGGCTGAAGTGGTCATCTGGCCACGATAAGACTTCGAGTGCACTCTAAGTCAAATCGCCCTGAGTGGGACCTGTGGTGGTTGAGTAGCAGGCGCGGCGGAACCGTGTTGTTTGAGTCGGCCGCCAGGTCGTATCGCAACCGACGCAATCAGCCGTCGGCAGCGCGTCGGATGTGGTCGGCGTCCAGGCCACGGTCGGCGAGGACCTCGTCTGGCAGCGGCCGTGCCACCGGAATCTTGCTCCCGAGCACCTGCGCGACGAGGTCGCGCGCGATGTGCTGGGGCGTGAGGCCCGCATCACGCAGGATCTCGTCGCGCGTCGCGTGCTCGAGGAACTCGTCGGGCAGTCCAAGCTCGTTGACGGCCGTGTCGATGCCGGCTTCGCGCAGGTCCTGACGCACGCGCGTACCAATGCCGCCCACCCGGATGCCATCCTCGATCGTCACGACGATGCGGTGGTCCGCCGCGAGCGTGATGACCGTCTGCGGCACCGGAACAACCCAGCGCGGATCGATAACCGTGGCGCCGATGCCCTGTGCGGCAAGCCGTTCGGCAACCTCGAGGCCCAGGCGAGCCATCGGCCCGACTGCGACGATCAGGACATCCTTGTGCGGGGCCTCGCGCAGTACATCGACACCGTCTTCCGAGCGGCGAACGGCCGGGATATCGGCACCGACGCTGCCCTTCGGGAAGCGCAGGACCGTGGGGGCGTCGTCGACGGCAACAGCCTCGGCGAGCTCTTCACGGAATCGTGTTGCATCGCGCGGTGCGGCGAGGCGGATGTTCGGGATGACCTGCAGGATCGCCAGATCCCAGATCCCGTGGTGGCTCGGGCCGTCTGGTCCAGTGACACCCGCACGGTCGAGCACGAAGGTGACGCCCGCCTTGTGCAGGGCGACATCCATCAGCACCTGGTCGAATGCGCGATTGATGAACGTGGCATAGATCGCAACCACCGGATGCAGCCCGCCAAAGGCGAGTCCCGCTGCACTCGCGGCCGCGTGCTGTTCGGCGATCCCGACGTCGTGTACGCGCCCGGGGAAGCGCTCGGCGAGCAGGTGCAAGCCGGTTGGGCGCAGCATGGCGGCCGTGATGCCGACGATCCGTTCGTTCGTCTCGGCGAGGCGGACGATCTCATCGGCGAAGACCGACGTCCACGACGGCCCACTCGCGTTCCCGATCGGCTCACCCGTCTCAGGGTCGATCTGTCCGACGGCGTGGAACTGGTCAGCCGCGTCGCGCAGCGCGGGCTCGTAGCCTCGGCCTTTCTGGGTGATGGCGTGCACGATCACGGGCGCACCATAACCTTTCGCCTGGCGCAACGCCTCTTCCATGGCCTCGATGTCGTGACCCTGCACGGGTCCGATGTACTTGATGTCGAGGTTCGAATAGAGCGCCTCGTTGTTCGTGAAACGGCTCAGGAAGCCGTGCGTTCCACCACGCACTCCCCGGTAGATCGCCTGCCCCGGCTTGCCGAGCCTGTCGAATACCTTCTTGCTCGTCAGGTACAGATTCCGGTAGCTGCGCCGCGTGCGCACGGTGTTGAGGAAGCGCGCCATCCCACCGATCGTGGGCGCATACGAGCGGCCATTGTCATTGACGACGATGATCAGCCGTCGCGTGTTGTCGTCGCTGATGTTGTTCAGCGCCTCCCACGTCATCCCACCGGTAAGTGCGCCGTCACCCACCATGGCGATCACGTGCCGGTCATCCTGACCGGTCATCGCGAAAGCGCGCGAGATCCCGTCGGCCCAGGACAGCGAGCTTGACGCGTGCGAACTCTCCACGATGTCGTGCACGGATTCCGAGCGCTGCGGATACCCGGCGAGGCCGCCCCGCTGCCGAAGCAGGCTGAAGTCCTGGCGTCCGGTCAGGAGCTTGTGCACATACGACTGATGCCCCGTGTCGAAGACGATCGCGTCATGCGGGGAATCGAAAACCCGGTGGATCGCGATCGTCGATTCGACGACGCCCAGGTTCGGTCCAAGGTGGCCGCCGGTCTTGGATACGTTGGCGATGAGGAACCCGCGGATCTCCGCCGCGAGTTGCTCTAGTTGCTCTTTGGTAAGAGCATCCAGGTCGCGCGGCCCAGAGATTGTCTCGAGGATACTCATGCGTTCGAGTCTATGCGGCTGACCGGAAGAACACTCAGAAGCAACAACGGACGAGAGCGACGACGCCGAAGCGCGCCGCTCTCGTCCGTTGTGTTCGAATGCTCCGTGCTACGCGACAAGCGAACGCAGGACATACTGCAGGATGCCGCCATTGCGGTAGTAGTCGGCCTCACCCGGCGTATCGATGCGCAGGACGGCATCGAACTCCACGGTGGACTTGCCCGCCGGCGAGTGCTCACTCGGCGCTGCGACGACATGCAGCGTCTTCGGAGTACGGCCCTCATTGAGTTCCTCGACGCCGGTGATGCTCAGGATCTCGGTTCCGTCGAGGCCGAGCGACTCCCAGCTCTCCCCCGCCGGGAACTGCAACGGAAGCACGCCCATTCCGATCAGGTTGGAGCGGTGGATGCGCTCGAAACTCTCTGTGATGACCGCCTTGACCCCGAGAAGGCTCGTGCCCTTCGCGGCCCAGTCACGTGAGGAGCCCGAACCGTACTCCTTCCCACCGAGGATCACGAGCGGGGTGCCGGCCGCCTGGTAGTTCTGGCTGGCATCGTAGATGAACGACTGCGGGGCATCCGGCTTGGTGAAGTCGCGGGTGTAACCACCCTCGACACCGGAGCCGCTGTTCGCGTCCTTGAGCAGCTGGTTCCTGAGGCGGATGTTCGCAAAGGTTCCGCGAATCATGACCTCATGGTTGCCGCGGCGTGATCCGTAGGAGTTGTAGTCCTTGCGTGCGACCCCATGCTCATCCAGGTAGTGACCGGCCGGGCTGTCAGCCTTGATCGACCCAGCCGGGCTGATGTGGTCGGTTGTGACCGAGTCGCCAAGCGTCGCCAGCACGCGGGCGCCGGTGAAGCTCGTGACGGGCGTCGTCTCGATGGTCATGCCGTCGAAGTACGGGGGCTTCCGCACGTAGGTGGACTTCTGGTCCCATTCGAAGGTCGCACCGGTAGGCGTCGGCAGCGAACGCCAGCGGTCGTCGCCGTCGAAAACGCTCGAGTACTCGTGCGTGAACATTCCGGTGTCGATCGAGCTGTCGATCGTGGCCTGAACCTCTGATGCATCCGGCCAGATGTCCTTGAGGAAGACATCGTTGCCGTCGGTGTCCTGACCGAGCGCATCCTTTTCGAAGTCGAAGTTCATCGACCCGGCAAGCGCGTATGCAATCACGAGCGGCGGGCTGGCCAGATAGTTCATCTTCACGTCGGGGTTGATGCGGCCCTCGAAGTTGCGGTTACCGGACAGTACGGCAGTTACCGCGAGATCGTTCTCGTTGATCGCGGCCGAGATCTCCTCGGCGAGCGGGCCCGAGTTGCCGATGCATGTCGTGCAGCCATAGCCGACCGTATAGAAGCCGAGCGCCTCGAGGTCGTCGGTCAGTCCGGCCTTCGCGTAGTAGTCCGTGACCACCTTGGACCCGGGGGCAAGCGTGGTCTTGACCCACGGCTTCGACTTGAGGCCCTTCTTCGCAGCGTTACGCGCGAGGAGCCCCGCAGCAAGCATCACGGAAGGGTTCGAGGTGTTGGTGCACGATGTGATCGCCGCGATCGTGACCGCGCCGTGGTCGAGCGTGAACGCCGAACCGTTTCCGAGCGTGACATCCGTCGGCTTCGACACGGTCGAGGGAGCGTGGCTCGCGTGGACGTGGTGGTGGTGGCTGTGCTCGTTCTCCGGGCTGTTTCCGGGCGGGTCGGAAGCCGGGAAAGACTCCGAGACCTCGAGGTCGACGAGGTCATGGTCGACGGAGGCGTAGTCGTTCAGGTCCTTCTCGAACTGCGACTTGGCGGCCGTGAGCTCGATGCGGTCCTGGGGGCGCTTCGGGCCGGCAATCGACGGAACGACGGTCGCGAGGTCGAGCTCGAGGTATTCGCTGAAGCTCGGCTCAACGGATGCATCGTGCCAGAGGCCCTGCAGCTTCGAGTATGCCTCGACGAGTTCGACCTGCTCCTCGCTGCGGCCGGTGAGGCGCAGGTAGTCGAGGGTCACGTCGTCGATCGGGAACATGGCAGCCGTTGAGCCGAACTCGGGGCTCATGTTTCCGATAGTCGCGCGGTTGGCGAGTGGCACCTCGGCCACACCCGCACCGTAGAACTCGACGAACTTGCCGACGACACCGTGCTTACGCAACATCTGCGTGATCGTGAGTACGACATCCGTCGCGGTGACGCCCGTGGGGATGGCACCGGAGAGCTTGAATCCGACGACCTTCGGGATCAGCATCGACACGGGCTGGCCGAGCATGGCCGCCTCTGCCTCGATACCGCCGACGCCCCAGCCGAGCACGCCGAGGCCGTTGACCATGGTGGTGTGCGAGTCGGTGCCGACGAGCGTGTCAGGGTACGCCTGGAGCGCACCGTTCACGGTCCGGGTGTACGTCACTCGCGCCAGGTATTCGATGTTGACCTGGTGCACGATTCCGGTGCCAGGCGGCACGACCTTGAAGTCTTCGAACGCGGTCTGTCCCCACCGCAGGAACTGATACCGCTCGCCGTTGCGCTCGTACTCGATCTCGACGTTTCGCTCGAGCGCGTTTTCGGTGCCGAAGAGGTCGGCGATGACCGAGTGGTCGATGACCAGCTCGGCTGGCGCGAGCGGGTTGATCTTCGTCGGGTCGCCGCCGAGCGTCGCGACGGCTTCGCGCA
Organism: Microbacteriaceae bacterium; assembly: GCA_030840105.1. GTDB lineage: Bacteria > Actinomycetota > Actinomycetes > Actinomycetales > Microbacteriaceae > JAUZGC01. The sequence continues at coordinate 4,895 of JAUZGC010000010.1, read as the reverse complement.
TGGTTGCAAGGTCCACGATGCACGGCACGCCGGTGAAGTCCTGCATGACGACACGCGCCGGTGTGAACTGAATCTCGGTGTCTGGCTCGGCCGTGGGAACCCATCCGCCCAGTGCATCGATATGGGCCGCCGTGATGTTGGCACCATCCTCCGTGCGCAGGAGGTTCTCAAGCAAGACCTTGAGGCTGAACGGAAGCTTCTCGTGACCGGGGACGGCATCGACCCTGAACACTTCGTAGTCGGTCGAGCCGACCCTCAGCGTGTCCTTTGCTCCAAAACTGTTTACCGCAGACACGTTGCCCTCTCCTTCGTTGGCGGGCCTGAAAATGCCCAATTTATCTTGACGTCGAGATAAAATCTAGCACAGCGGATGCCGCGATTCCCGAAGAATGACCGTGCCGGCCGGTGTCACTCGCGGTCGGAGACGAGCCCACGACGCTTGGCCAGGCGGTAGAAAAGCTCGATGCCGCACGCGCCGACGGCGCCGACCAGGATGCCGTAACCCAGGGCCGCATCCACCTGGATCTGCATAGCGAAGAATTCCCTCGTGAATGGGATCACGCTGACGAGCACGAGTGCGATTGCCACTGCGGCCACGAGCGAAAAGCGCGGCCAACTGAGCGGTCGTGCGAGCACGCACAGGATCCAGAGCGAGACGAGGAACAGGGAGATCGTCGTCACGCTGCGCGCCTCATGGAGTGGGATCGTGCGGTACAGCGGCACGTACGCGAGCACGACGGTCGCCGCCGCGATGATGCCCGTCGGGATCGAGTACCCGAGGATCCGCCGCAGCACCCCAGGAACGTAGATCTTGCGGTTGGATGCAAGCGCGAGGACGAAAGAGGGGATGCCGATTGCGAGTGTGGATACGAGCGAGAGTTGGCGCGGCAGGAACGGGAACGGCAACAGGAATGCCGCACAGATGAGCGCGAGAAGGATGCCGTAGACGGTCTTCGCGAGGAAGATGTTGGCCACACGCTCGACGTTCGCGATCACCCGCCGCCCGAGGCTCAGTACGCTGGGCAGCCGGTCGAACCGGTTATCGAGCAGTACGAGCCGGGAGACGGCTTTGGTCGCGGCCGCCGCGTCGCCCATCGCGATGCCGAGGTCGGCATCCTTGATCGCCATGGCGTCGTTGACGCCGTCGCCGGTCATGGCGACCGTTCGGCCCTGTCGCTGCAGGATCGCGATCACCGTGCGCTTCTGGGCCGGGCTCACCCGACCGAAAATGCTGGACGCCCGCAGCGCCGCTTCGAGATCGTCGTCGTCATGCAGCGTCGAGGCGTCGATTGCCTGCCCGGCAACCCCGATCGTGCTGGCGACGGCGGAAACCGTCATCGGGTTGTCGCCGGAGAGCACGACGACACGAACCGATTGCTGTGCGAAATACCGGAGCGTGTCCGGTGCCTCTGGCCGGACCGATTCGCGGAACGTAATGAGCGCGGCTGGAGCAAGTTCCAGATCGCTCGGCGTCGTGCCGCTGTCCCCGGGCAGTCCGTCAACGCACCGAACCAGGGCGAGCGTCCGGTGCCCGGCCGCCGCCACCCGGTTCGCTTCAGCGAGCTCACTTGCGTGCGCCGCGAGGAGGCGCTCCGGAGCCCCAAGCAACCACGCAGACGACTCACCCTCGAATCGGAAGGCGACGCCGCTGAACTTTCGCGCGGAGCTGAACGGAATCCGGCGCTCGACAGCAATGTCGTCCGCGCGGAAGTGCGCGGCGAGGATGCCGGCGGTTGCGTTCGCCGCATCATCCGAGCCGAACGCCGCAAGCGCACGTTCGGCATCAGCCAGCGGATGCTCCCCCAGTTGGATGAGCCGGTCGAAAGTCAGCCCGCCGGTCGTCAGTGTCCCGGTCTTGTCGAGGCAGAGCACGTCGACGCGGGCGAGGATCTCGACCGCAGCGAGTTCCTGCACGAGCACCTTCCGCCCGGCGAGCTGGATGGCTGCGACACCGAACGCGAGGCTGATCAGCAGGACAAGCCCCTCTGGGATCATCCCGACCACGCTCGCGACCTCGTCGAGAAGTGCCCGGCGCCAGGCACCATTGATCGCGAGGCTGGCCCATCCGCCATACGTGAGTACCCGGCCGATGAGGGTGATGAGAATCACGGGACCGAGGATCCAGGAGAGATAGACGAGGATGCGGTTGGTGGCGTCGCGAAGCTCGGAGTGCGCGAGCGAGTGACGACGGATCTCGGCCGTGAGCTTGCTCGCGTACGAGTCGGCGCCCACCGCGGTCACCACCGCGTAGCCCGTTCCGCCCACAACGTGGGAGCCGGAGAGCAGCCCGGCCCCGGCATCCTTGAACACAGGATCGGACTCCCCCGTGAGCAGGGACTCGTCGAGGCTCAACTCGATGCCCTCGACCACGCGCGCATCGGCCGGAATCTGATCCCCGGGCCGCAACACGAGGAGATCGTCGAGCACGACCTCGGTGATCGCGACGGTCGTCACGGCGCCGTCACGCTTGACGGCCGCTTCCGGGGCCGCGAGGAGCGCCGCGCGATCGAGCACGAACTTCGCCCGCAACTCCTGCACGATGCCGATGAGCGCGTTGACGACGACGATCCCGTAGAAGAAGCCGTCTCGCAGGTCGTTGAGAACGAGCACAGCGATGAAGCAGACCGTCAGGATTCCGTTGAAGAGAGTGAGGATGTTCTCGCGGAGGATGTCCCCCACCGTGCGCGATGAGGGCTGCGTGACCTCGTTACCGCGTCCGGTTGCGTGCCGCTCGGCGACATCCGCGCTGGTCAGCCCCTCACTGCTGCGCGTGCCAGGCATCCGCTCAGGTCCTGTCGTCCTTCTTCGCGTCGCCCACGTCGAAGACGGCGCGCACGATGAACCAGGAGACGAGCAGGAGCGGCGCGTACAGCGGAACGCCCATCAGGAGCTTGGTGAGCGCCAGCGCCGAGGTGGCCTCCGGCGTGTTCGCGAAGTAGAGCGGGAGCTCGACCACGAGTCGCGCGGCGAACAGCAGGCACCATCCCAGCGTGAGCGCCTGCATCGCGCGGTATCGGCCCCGGTTCTTGCGCCACGCGAGTCCGTCGCCCGTCAGGTAGCCGATGGCGAGCCCGATCAGCGGCCAACCGACGAGGACAGAGATGAGGAGTGCTGCGCCGTACGCCGCGTTGGTCCAGAGGCCGAGGATGAAGTTGTCCTGTCCTCTACCCGTGATGAGCGCAAGGATGGCCGAAGCGCCGACGCCGATGAGTCCGGCCATCGCCTGCGTGACGGGCGTGCGACCAACCAGCCGGATGATCGTAAAGACGACCGCGACGGCGACCGACGCCCCGATCGAGACCGGCACGTTCTCTGTAAAGGTGTACAGCACCAGGAATACGAGGCCGGGAATGATCGTCTCGACCAGACCGCGGATGCCGCCGAGCGCGCCGAGGAGCGCACGCCCGGTGGGCGCTCCACCCTCAGCGAGTTGGCCGATGCCCGACTTCTTCGCCGCGGCGGCGAGGGATTCGCCGATCGCACCAGGAATGCTCGTCGGAGATGCGTCGTCGCCGGACGGCGATCGCTCGTCCTTCTTCCCAGACATCGCGGGCACGTGTTCGCTAAACCGCGGACTCGTCCGCTGGCGAACCGGACGGCGTCGCCGGCATGCGAAGCGGGATCAGGTCGCGTGGCGGCATGGGCGAGGATCCGCGCACAACCACGATGCTCCGGAACAGGTCCTCGACGAGCGCAGCGGCTTCCGGCTTGACCGCGGCGTCGCCGGCGATCACGCCGCGCAGGAACCAGCGAGGTCCGTCGACGCCGATGAATCGCGCGAGACGCGTTTCGCCCGGCGCACCGGCCTCGGCGGCGACGGGGATCTCGGCGACCAGCTCTGGACCGAAGACACCGTCGCGCAGCGTCGTACGGCCCCCTTGCCGGTTGACCTGTTCGGTGATCTGGTCCCGGATCTCATGCCACAGGCCACTCGAGCGCGGTGCCGCGAACGGCTGCACCTGCAGTGTCGAATTGGCGTAGTCGAGGCCGACGGCGACCACTCGCTGGGTCTCCTCTTCGACCTCGAGGCGCAGATGGAGGCCCTCCCGCGGCAGAATCTTCACTCCGCCGAGGTCGACGTATGGGCGCACCGGATTGGCCTCGCTCTCGTCGAGCGGACCCTCCGTCTCGCGATCCTCGGGCGCCGACTTCTCCCAGTCGGTGGAATCGGTGCTGCTGGTGTCACTCACGCGTGCTCTCCTGACTGCGAAACCGTATATCCGGTCGATCCGAACCCTGCGTCCCCCCGCTGGCTCTCCGGAAGGGTGTCGACGGGCACGAAGCGGGCCCGACTCACGGGCATCACGATGAGCTGGGCGATACGGTCACCGACCGCGATAGCGTACGGCATCGACTTGTCTGTATTGAGGATCGTGATCCTGATCTCGCCACGGTACCCCGCATCCACCGTTCCTGGTGAGTTCACGATCGTGATTCCGTGCCGCGCGGCCAAGCCGCTGCGGGGCACGACGAATCCAACGTGTCCGTCCGGCAGGGCGATCGAGACACCCGTGCCGACCGTCGCCCGCTCACCCGGCTCGAGGGTCAGCGCATCGGCGGCACACAGGTCTGCTCCCGCGTCGCCTGAGTGGGCGTATGCCGGAACGATGGGCGCGATGATCGGGACGTCGACGGTATCGGTCACGTGTCGAGGGTAGTGCAGAAATCTGATCCAATAGAGCCATGGATCTCTATCGCGAGCGGCTCTGGGCCGCCCCCTGGCTCTTCATTTCAACCGCGCTCGTGATTCCGGCAAGCCTCATCGTGTTCGCACCGATCAACTGGATGGCCGGCGTCATCACCGCCATCGTGCTCTACGCAGGCTGCGTCGGCATGCTCATCGCGTCGTCCCCCACCATCCGAGTGACCCAATCGACGCTGGTGGCCGGCCGCGC
>JAUZGC010000229.1 GCA_030840105.1 Microbacteriaceae bacterium | reverse complement strand
ACTGCGCCACCCGGAGGTGCGCATCCGGCTCCGTCAAGCTCCCGTAACAGACCTGTTCCGCGAGGTTCTGGAATCTCGGCTGGACGTTGCGGTTGTCCCGCTCGGGCGAACAAATGTACCGGGGCTGCAGGTCCAGGAACTTTACCGGGAGGACTTCGTGCTCCTGAGGTCCGCCAGCAATACAGGCGCACGATCCCCTGCGGTGGAGCTCGCGGAGTTAGCGGAGGAGGAATTCGTCGTGTTCTCCGCGGATTGGGCGCTTCAGGCCGCTATCGATCACGGATTCGACCAGGTCGGAATCTCTCCGCCCCGCAGCTACGAAGTCAACGACGTCACCGTCGGCATCGACATCGTCCGCGCGGGCCTAGCCGTCATGATCGTGCCGCGACACCTGGCCCCACAGTTGCCCGGCGTCGCTATTGTCGAGTTGGCCGACCCGATCGGATGGCGCGTCGGAGCGATCTCCTCCGCCCGAATGTGTACGCCAGCTGCATCCGCATTCACCGCCATGATTGCCACACCACCCAGCTCATAGAAACGCTGGCGGGTACCTCACGAGATAGCCCCTTATCGGAGCCGACGCAGGGCATCGATTCCCTTCCGGAGAGGAGCCGTGATCCGCCACGAAGTACTGCTTCGAAACTCGTCGAGTTGCCGACGCAGGACATCTGCCTCCATGACCGCACAGTCGCGCTGGAGCATCAGGGCTGTCACCTGGCCATCAGAGGCAGCCTTCTCGTTGGCCCTTATCGAGTCGCGTCCCGTGCGAATGGATTCAAGACGATCCGGTGCCGTCGCCGCCCGACCGAGGAGTTCGACGAACGGCGTCAGGGCCTTAGACCACGCAAAGTCTTCGGCCGCCCTCGCGACGCGCAAGCGCGTCTCTGCCCGAACGGTCTCGTCGTAGAGGAGAAGGTCAAGCGCTTCCACGACCCCGCTGACATCGTCGTCATCGACCACGACGCCGAGCTGGCGGGTGGAGATGACGTCTGCGAACACGTCGCCGCGGGTCGCGACGATAGGTAGTCCCGCCCAGAGGAAGTCGAGCATTCGTGTGCGGAAGCTGAACTCCGTTTCGAGGCTCGAGCGGTGAATGCTCACACCGACGTCCGAATCGGCGAAGTAGCCGGCCCGCTCGGCAAGCGGTACCCAGCCCTCATTGAAGATCACTGCGGTTCCAAGGATTTCGAGTGATGCGGCGAGGTTTCGCGCTGTCGTAACCATCTGCATCGTCGGCACGTTCGGGTTCGGGTGACGGGTACCCAGGAATAGCAGGCGCGCATCCGGACGCTTCGCGACCAGGACAGCCATGGCGCGGATCAACGTCAGCGGATCGAACCAGTCATGAATCCCGCCGCCCCAAAGCACCACCTTGTCATTTGCAGCGATTCCCGGCACGACTCCTTTGACTCGGCGGGGTACGTCCTCGCCGATCGCACCGTCGAGGCCGAATGGCACGATGGTGATCAGGTCCGTGAGCGCGGGGTCGGCGTCGTAGAGCTCGTGGGAAATGCGCCCCAGCGCAACGAGGTGGCCGATCCAAAGTGCCCGTTGGCGCTCGCTCGCGCAGAGGATGTGGTCGGCTCGCAGCAGATGGGAGTTGAGAATATCCAGGGCCACCGCCTCCTGCCTGGCGTCTCCCGGGCGACCCAGGGTGCGGCGTTGCTCCTGCTGCTCAAAGAGCCATGCCCCGTACAGGTCGGCGACGATCACTACCTCCGAACCTGCCTCCAGGAGTTCGGGGGCAGCGAGAAGAACGGAGCCACCCTGGTGGACGACGATGTCGACGCCTTCAAGTGCCTCGGCAATCGAGCCTGATTCAGGATCGAGAACACGGAACGCCTCGGAAGTGACCGTAGCCGTGGCGGACGTGTAGAGCACGACGGCGTGGTGGGGTGACAGCGCTTCTGCCATGCGCCAAGCGCGCATGCCGGGCCCCGCCATAGACATGCCGATGATCTCGTCGGTGTGGATGAGCACGGTCTGGGTCATGGTCCCAGTATCGCGGAGTGGACACTGAGGGACGGCATGCTTGCGACGTAGCTGTAGTGGGGTCTAGAGCCAAAAGTCCCCCGTGACGTGGATGGGTCACGACGCATCTCCCCGGTACCTGCGCTGCGGCAGTAGGTTTGACCTGCTGGTCCCTCGGCAGGAGGTTGTCATGGCACGTTCGATTTACATCACGTCTGCCGAGGGCCTCACCGGCAAGTCGACCGTCGCGGTCGGCGTGCTCAAGATGCTCTTGCGGACCGTGCAGAAGGTGGGCGTCTTCCGTCCGGTGGCACGGTCGACGGATGAGCGGGACTACGTGCTTGAGCTGCTGATTGGGCATGCCACTGCTGGCCTCGACTACGGGCAGTGCCTCGGCGTGACCTACGAAGACGTGCATGCCGATGCGGACGCCGCACTTGCGCGCATCGTCCAGCGGTTTCACACGGTCGAGGCGGAATGCGATGCCGTCGTCATTCTCGGCTCCGACTACACGGACGTCGGCAGTCCAACGGAACTGGGCTTCAATGCCCGTGTCGCTGCGAACCTCGGCGTGCCGGTGCTGCTGGTGCTCGGTGGACGCGTCGGGCAAGCATTTGGCGAGCGACTTGGCCAGGTCGAGCCGCGCACCCCGGACGACCTGCGTCAGCTAGCCGAGGTCGCGCTGACCGAACTCACGGAGCACCACGCATCCCTCATCGGTGTCGTCGCGAACAGGGCAGACGCCGATGCGCTCGAGGGGGCAATCGCAGCGATCCGGCTGGCGGTCGTCGCCTCAGGAGCGGGGCATGCGGAGGGCGACGACGCGGTTCCGGTGTGGGCGATTCCCGAAGATGATCAGTTGGTGGCGCCCACCATGCGCTCGATCATGGCGGCGGTCAACGGCACGTTGGCCAGCGGCGACGACGAACTGCTCGCGCGCGAAGCTCTCGGCGTCGTGGTGGCCGCGATGTCGATGGTCAACGTCCTCCCTCGGCTGATCGAGGGGTCTGTCGTCGTCGTGGCCGGCGACCGCACCGAGGTCCTGCTCGCCGTACTCATGGCCAACCAATCCGGCACGTTCCCTTCTCTGACAGGCATCGTCCTGAACGGCGGGTTCGAGCTTCCCGAGCCGATCGAGCGGCTGATCGACGGCATCCGACTCTCGCTCCCCATCGTGCGCACGAGTCTCGGCAGCTACGACACAGCGGTGCGCATCACTCACGCGCGCAGCAGGCTCGCTGCCGACTCACCGCGCAAGTACGACACAGCGCTCGCCCTGTTCGAGCGTCACGTCGACCGGGACGCGCTACTCGCGCGCCTGAACGTAAGCCGCGCAGACGTCGTCACTCCCCTGATGTTCGAATACGACCTGCTCGAGCGCGCCCGCTCTGCGAAGAAGCACATCGTGTTGCCTGAAGGCGACGACGACCGCATCCTTCGCGCCGCGGCCACCCTGCTTTCCCGGGGCGTCGTCAGCCTGACGATCCTTGGTGATCCATCCGAAGTGCGCGCCAGGGCGGTCGCCCTCGGCATCGACATCGCAGCCGCGGACGTCGTCAGCCCCTTCGACGACGTGCTGCGACCACGATTCGCCAGGGAATACGCACGGCTGCGCGCGCATAAGGGGATCACGCTCATCCAGGCCTCCGACACCGTCACCGACCCGTCGTACTTCGGCACGATGATGGTGCACCTGGGACTGGCCGACGGAATGGTCTCTGGCGCCGCGCACACGACCGCGCAGACGATTCGTCCGGCGTTCGAGATCATCAAGACGCGACCGGGTGTCACGGTTGTCTCCAGTGTGTTTCTCATGGCCCTCGCCGACCGCGTGCTGGTCTACGGCGACTGCGCGGTGATTCCCGACCCGACCGTCGACCAGCTGGTGGACATTGCGATCTCGTCGGCCGAAACTGCGGTGCTTTTCGGAATCGAGCCGCGCGTGGCCATGCTTTCGTACTCGACGGGCGACTCTGGCATCGGCGCCGACGTCGATAAAGTTCGCGCCGCGACGGCCCTCGCGCGCGCGCGAAGGCCGGAGCTGGCGGTCGACGGACCCATCCAGTACGACGCGGCCGTTGATGCCGCGGTCGGTGCAACAAAGTTGCCCAGGTCGGCGGTCGCCGGCCGTGCGACAGTGTTCGTGTTCCCCGATCTCAACGCCGGGAACAACACGTACAAGGCGGTGCAGCGCAGTGCGGGAGCGGTGGCCATCGGGCCGGTGCTGCAAGGCCTCCGCAAACCCATCAACGATCTGTCGCGGGGTGCGCGGGTCGAGGACATCGTCAACACCGTGGCCATCACGGCGATCCAGGCGAACCAGGCGTGAGTAGCCCGCGTCGGCAACGGCGAAAAGCCTGAACTGCCGGTAGGGCCAAATCTGCGGTCGCATGCGTGATGGGGGCAACACGGTTTTTACAAGCCCGAAACCTTTGGATGTCAAGGTGTGATCACACATCACACATCACAGATCAGAGGGCAGCCATGGGAATCGAGCCAATCCGCGTTGCGACGATCAACGACGAGGTCTATGACCGTCTTCGTCGCTGGATCACCGCAGGAACGGTCGCGCCGGGTACGAAAATCTCCATCCGAGCGCTCGCTGACGCGTATGAGGTGAGCACGATGCCGGTACGGGAGGCGCTGCGGCGTCTCGAAGCGGACGGCCTCGTGGTCTTCCACCGTCGCAGCGTGACCGTTACCTTGCTGTCAGAGGACCAGGTGGATCAGGTCTTCCAGATTCGGCTCCGGTTGGAGCACCTTGCAGCCGAGTGGGCGATCGAGCACGTGACCGACGACGATATCGCCGACCTCGGAGCGATCCTGGCGAAGATGGACAACCCGTCCATCGACGTCGAGGAGTGGCGTCAACTCAACCAGGATTTCCACCTGCGGTTCTACGACTGCGCTCGTAGCCCGCACCTGCTCGAGCTCATCCGAAATGTGTGGGACAAGGTCGAACCCTATATGGCGATCTACGCCTCGTCAGTCGACGATTTCCGCGAAGCGCACCGTCAGCACTTGCAGATACTCCACCTGATTGAGACGCGGAACCTTTCGGCGCTGCTGATCGAGACGTCTGAGCACCTGACATACACGGCCAGAGCGGTCGTGTCCGCGATCCAGTCACGATCGATCCCCGGGTAACAGCCCCCCGCTGCTCTCACCACCTCGCATCACCATACAGACCGAAGCACCACCGAAACCCGACCCCAACTCACGGAGAAATAATGACAGTGACAACAGAAGACGAAACCTTGACCAGCGAATACGAGAACGAGGCTGTGCCAGCCAACAGAAGGCGCTCCCTTCTCTCGGTGGCGAGCGTCTGGGCAGGCTTCCCGATGATCATCACGGGCGCTGTGACCGGAGCAACCCTCGTCAACGGCCTCGGTTTCGTGCAGGGGCTCGTTGCGATGCTGATCGGCAACGCGCTCCTCCTGGGTTACGTCGGTGCCCTGAGCGCACTCAGCGCCAAGACCGGTTTGAACTTCTCGCTGCAGGCCTCCCGCACCTTCGGCCGCACCGGCTACGTCGTCTGCTCCGCCCTGCTCTCGACCCTCGTGCTCGGCTGGTTCGCCGTGCAGACCGGACTGGTCGGCGCGAGCATGGCAGGCGCGTTCCCAGTGAGCGCCACAGTCGTCGCACTGATCGCGGGCGTGCTCTTCACCCTCTTCACCCTGCTGGGCATCCGCGCTCTGGCGATCATCGGCATGGTCTCTGTGCCGCTCTTCCTCGTGCTCGGAATCATCGCCGCTGCGCAGGCCAGCGTCCACGGTGTCAACGTCTGGACCTATCACGGAACCCAGACCGGATCGCTCGCTCTCGGCGTCGGTGTCACACTCGTCTTCGCGCTCTTCGCGGACTCCGGGTCGATGACTGCCGACTTCACCCGATGGGCCAAGACCCCCAGGCAGGCCTTGATCGCGACCTCGACCGCCTTTCCGATTGGCAACCTCGTCGCGATGCTGGTCGGAGGCGTGATCGCCGCTGCGACCGCCGGCTCCGGTGACGTCTTCAGCCTGATTGCCAAGAACGGTGGCGTGGTCGGCGTCATCGCGGTCATCTTCCTCTTCGTCAACCTCGGCTCCGTATGCACGCACTGTCTCTACAACTCGGCGGTCGGCTGGTCGTCGATCCTCAAGGGGCGGATGCGCGTCCTCACCCTGATCCTCGGTGCGATCGGCACCGTGGTCGCGGTTCTCGGAATCTGGGGCTTCTTCGTCAACTGGCTGAACCTCCTCGGCGTCATCGTGCCGCCGATCGGAGCGATCATCATCGCCGACCAGCTGATCCTGGGCCGCGCGAGCATCGAGACGACCCAACGAGTGCGGTGGCAACCGTTCGTCGCCTGGGCGATCGGATCCGGGCTCGCCCTCGTTGTCGACCTCGCCATGCCGGGCTACTCCACGGTCATCGTCGGGCTCGTCTTCTCGGCCGGTTCGTACCTGTTGATCGCAAAGCTCAGCCCCCGCACCGAGGCTTCCGTAACGACTGTTGCGAGCTGAGAGAAAGAGAAATCATGGCTCAAACGAAAATCGATCTGATCGACCTGACCGTCAACACATTCCACCAGGCGTTGCTGGCCGGGGAGTTGTCGAGTCGCGAACTCACCCAGTGGTATCTGGACCGCATCGAATCCGTCGACCGGGCCGGCTATGGACTCAACGCGATCGTCACGGTCAACCAGGATGCATTGGCCGAAGCCGACCGGGCGGATGCCGCGCTGCGGGAAACCGGGCAACTGAGCGGACCGCTTCACGGCGTTCCGGTGTTGGTCAAGGACCAGGCGGAGTCGAAAGGGATTCCGACCGCCTTCGGGAACGAAGTGTTCGCAGAGTACGTGCCAACGCGGGACGCCGCGGTAATCGAGCGGCTTCGGGAAGCCGGCGCGGTGATTCTCGCCAAGACGACCATGTGCGACTTCGCGGCCGGATGGTTCTCGTCATCCTCGCGCAGCGGCCATACTCGTAACGCGTACGACCCGTCGCGTGACTCGGGAGGTTCGAGTGCCGGCAGCGGCGCCGGACTCTCCGCCAATCTCGGTCTTCTCGCGGTCGGGGAGGACACCGGAGGATCGATCCGTATCCCTGCATCCTTCAACAACGTCTACGGACTTCGGGTGACCACCGGACTGGTCAGCCGGTATGGGTTCTCGCCGTTGGTGCACTTCCAGGACACGCCGGGGCCGATGGCGCGCACCACGCAGGACCTCGCCGTTTTCCTTGACGCGATCGCCGGATACGACCCCCGTGATGTGTTCACCGCGACCGCGCGGCACGATCTACAGGTCGGAAAGTATGCGGCGTGCCTCGAGCAGGAGCGCGGGCTTGCGGAATTCTCGGTCGGCGTCCTCGAGACGGCATTCGGTGACCACGGTGAGCGTTCCGCCGAAGTGAACCGTGTCGTCAGGGATGCCGTCGCGGCTCTGCAGGGCGCCGGCGCGAAGCTGGTGCCTGGGCTCGTGATCGACGACCTCTCCCAGTGGATCGGCGAGACGTCGGTCTACGTGCGCCAGTCCCGAGCAGACATCACCGGCTTTCTCTCGGGCCGTGACACACCGGCGCAGTCCTTCGACGAGGTGCACGCATCCGGCAGATTCGAGCCCCTCAATGACCTGATCGACGCCATTGCCGGTGGACCCGACGAACCGGACACAGATGCCGAGCGCAACCGCTTGCTCGCGAACCAGGCCGAGTTCTCCAGGCTGGTGGTGGACCTGCTCGCGCGTTCGGAAGTGGATGTCATCGTGTACCCGACGGTCCAGGTGGTGCCGCCGAAACATGATGAGTTGCGCGCACATCTGTACAGCGCTCTCACCTTCCCGACGAACACCGTGATTGCATCCCAGTCGGGTTTACCCGCGCTGTCGATGCCGGTCGGCTTCACCGCCGATGGGCTCGCGGTCGGGATGGAGGTGCTTGCCGCTCCCCATGCGGAGGCTACCCTGCTGCAGTTCGCTGCCGCGTGGGAGCGACTGGCCAACCCGCGGAAGGCACCGACACTTGAGTGAGCGCGTTTTCGACCTGAACGCCGACCTTGGTGAGAGTTTCGGCCTGTACCGATATGGGGTCGACGACGAGCTGATGCCATTCATCACCTCGGCGAATGTGGCGTGCGGCTTCCATGCAGGCGACCCGGCAACCCTCCGAGCGGCCGTGCGGTCGGCATGCGCGTCCGGTGTTCGCGTCGGGGCCCACGTGGGACTACCCGACCGTCTCGGGTTTGGGCGGCGTGAGATCAGCATCAGTCCTCAGGATGCCTACGACTACACGCTCTACCAGCTGGGTGCGCTCGACGCGTTCGTGCGCACTGAAGGTTCACGGATGACACACATCAAGCCGCACGGAGCGCTGTACATGATGGCGAGCCGCGACGGTGTGCTGGCTGATGCGATCGTGACGGCGGCCAAGGATTTCGATCCAGCGTTGGAGGTCTATGCGCTGCCTGGTTCGGCCCTGGAGGCGGCCGCGATCGACCGCGGCCTGCCTGCAGTGCCCGAGTTCTTCGCGGACCGCCCTTACCAGGGAACCGAGGTTCAGATGTTCGACTGGACGTATGAGCAGATTGGCGGCCCGGCGGATGTCGCCCGCCGGGTTCGTGCGATGGCCGAGAGTCCAGACTTCGCCCAGATCAAGACGATCTGCGTGCACAGCGACACCCGCGGTGCTGTCGACCTGCTTCGTGCGGTGCGTGGCGCGTTGGCTGCCGACGTGGGAAATGTGGTTGCCTGCGGACGCTGAGCTACTCGTACT
>JAUZGC010000288.1 GCA_030840105.1 Microbacteriaceae bacterium | reverse complement strand
CGCGTCCCTCATCGGCTTTGGCCATTAGAATCTCGCGCGTTTCGCTGCCCGACTGCGGGGCGTACAGGATCCCAACTGCGGCGCCGATTCCCAGGCCTGTAAGAAACCACAGGAATCCGTTTCCATTTCGGTCAGACATAGATGACCTCCAGCAATGATTGCAACAGACGGATGGTAGCATCCGCATTGGGGAAATACAATTCTGCTTCAGCTTGTGCGCCAGCCCGTGAAGCGAGACAATATGCCATTGCGAACGTGGTCCTAAGAGAGGGCCTTTGTCCGACCGGAAATATCGTCAGCACGGATATCAAGACAGCGGAAAAGAGCGGGAAAAACCGTCGGGGGAAAGACCAGTCCGGAAGGACACCTTCGGGCCGCGCGCCATTCAAATGCCCGGTACACATGCGGTCTCGCGCTGCGCCCAGTGCGGCACGCTGCTGAAGGTTGTTCCCGAGCCGCTCGGACAGTGTCCAAAATGCGGATTCGAACTGCATTCCTGCAAACAGTGCACCTACTTTGATCCCTCCAGTCGTTTCGAGTGCATGCAGCGCGTGCCGGAGCGAATTGCGAAGAAGGATGCACGTAATGAGTGCGGCCTTTATTCAATGAGCGTGCGCGTTGAGAAACAAACTTCGACCGGCGCTACCTCCAGCCCCAATGATGCCCGCCGCGCCTTCGACAATCTCTTCAAAGACTAGACATTTAAGGTTTCTGAGTAGGCCGGAGCACGACCTCGCTGGCAAACGACTGAGGGGACTGCGTGACCAGCATCTCGATGACGTGCGCAACATCTTCCGGCTTGAGCATCTTTTTCGAATCCTTGCCGGTGTGCGGGCTGAGCTCCGTATCGACCGAACCGGGACAAACTACGGCGACCCGGATTCCGTGTCCGCGTAGTTCTTCCGCCACGGAATAGCTAAGTCCGTTCAGTCCCCACTTTGACGCCGCGTAAGCCGCGCCGTTTGGAAGCGCGTTCTTGCCTGCAATTGAGGAGATGTTAACAATATGGCCTTTGCCTGCCCGAATCATCAGGGGAGCGAAACTGCGGATGCAGTAAAAAACTCCGCGCAAGTTGGTATTCAGGACCTTATCCCAGGCTTCCGGTGTCAGTTCATGGAGGGGACCGGAGAACGCCCCTACGCCAGCGTTATTGACGAGGATGTTGAGTGTGCCGTAGGTCTGCTCAACGCGCGAAGCAAGGTTTTGAACGGACTCCAACCGGGTAACGTCGCATTCCATCGGCTCAGCGCGACCTCCGGCATTGGAAATAGCGGATGCGGTCGCTTGAAGGGAATTCATCGTTCGGCCGCACAGCACCACAGCGGCGCCCAAGGAAGCTAGTTTGCGCGCAATCGCGGCTCCAATGCCGCGCCCCGCGCCGGTTACAAGCGCTGTTTGGCCCGAAAGAGGACGATGATCGTTCATAGAGTTGAACCCTGCGCTAGTGCGTTAGTTCCTGGAACCACCAGGAATACCACGTTCTGCATCCTAAAATATGTGAGTTTTAGATCAACGAACTTGCTTAACTTGAAGCGCATACTTATAATCCCGCTCACCGGAACAGGGTTTCTGCCCCGGATGTTCCCAGGGGGCGCCATCGATTCCGGGGCCGTGCTCGGGGGAGACGCACCGCCCTGAGGCAGTCCAGGCCTTAGATTCAGTTCGGCGTTATACCGATTTCCTGAAGTTCAATTTCCCTAGGACCCGAGGAGTGACTGGAATGAAAACAAGTGTTCTGACGATTGTGCTTGCATGCGCCCTGACGGCGGGCGCCCAAGATGCGACTCAGCCGCAGACTCCCCCCGCAGCGCCAGCTGGAGAACAGCCGGGCCAAGCTGCTCCCACGATCAAAGATCCGGCCGAGTACAACGCCTACGTTGGGGCCATTCAGCAACAGGACCCCAATGCCAAGGCCAGCGCTTTAGAGGCTTTTCTGGTGCAGTATCCCAACAGCGTAATGAAGACCACGGCGCTGGAACTTCTGATGGGTACCTATCAGCAGAGCGGTAATCAGGCGAAAGTGGTCGAAGCGGCAAAGCGTTTGACGACCGCTGATCCCAACAACTTGCGAGCTCTGGCTTTGCTGACTTTTCTGGCCCGCCAGAACCTCGCTGCCGGACAGAACCCCCAGCAGAACCTTGCTGACCTGCAGCAGTATTGCAGCAAGGGGTTGGATGCTCTGAAAGCAAATCAGAAGCCCGCCGGCATGTCCGACGCCGATTTTGACAAGCTGAAAAAGCAAGTTTCAATTATCTTCAATGGCGGTTGCGGATTTGCCGCTCTGCAGAACAAGGATTATCAGCGCGCTCAACAGTACCTGAGAGCTGCAGTGGACGCGGAGCCGAACGACGTTCAGAATGTTTACCCGCTGGCCATGGCTTATCTGACGGCCACTCCGCCTGACAGCCTGAACGGATTGTTCTATATCGCGCGCGCCGCCAGTTTGGCTCCTGCCGCATCGCAGGCACAGATCCAGTCCTATGGCCAGAAGGTTTACAAGAACTACCACGGGTCAGAAGAGGGCTGGGCGGATTATGTGCTGCCAACAGCCAAAACCGCCACAGCTCCTCCGGCAGATTGGGGTACCAAGATCACGAAGTACGTTCCGCCCACGCCGGCGCAGCAAGCGCATGATCTCGTCAAAGACAAGACTCCGGATCAGATCAAGCAGCTCAGCTTTGGCGAATGGGAGCTGGTGCTCGCGGCCGGCACGCCAGAAGATCAAGACAAGGTGTGGAGCGTTATCAAGAATGTTCCTTTGCAGATGGAAGGCAATGTAATGGAGGTTACGAGCCCTACCGAAATACACATTGCTGCCAGCCAGGACGATATCGAGCAGAAGCGTCCGGACATCACGTTGACTATGACCGGCCCGATTCCTGCCCGGCTTATGCCCAAGGTCGGCGCCGTTCTTGATTTCGAAGGAACGCCGGTTTCCTATACTCCGACACCGTTCATGATGGTGATGGAAAACGGAAAGCTACTGAAGCAGGCGGGCACTACGGCTCCGAAAAAGACGCCTGTGCACCGTCGCCCAACCAAAAAGCCACAGCCGTAAAGATCAGAGCAATCACAGGCAGCTTCGAGAGAAGCTGCCTTTTTCTTTGGCCAGAGGCCCGGAACAGCTCTATCGGGCCAGTTTTCTCTCGTATGCCGCGGGCCTGGTCCCGCGCGGCGGCCGCTTGCCTCCGTCCCGGAACTGGCGGACATCGATCTTCAATTCAGTGACGGTGCGGCTCAGTGTGTTGCGATGCATTCCGAGCTGGCGCGCCGCACGGCACTGATTGCCCTTATTTTCTTCGAGGACGGTGGCGATAAAGCGCTTCTTGAATTCCCGCACCGCCTCGGAGTAGAGAATGTTGCTTTTGTACATCTGCTGTACGAGTGCTTCGAGTTGATCTTTCACGGGGATCTCTTTTCGTTAGTAACAGCCAACTCGTAATTTGGAAAAACCTACTTGCCGGCAGGATGGCCCGGCGCCTGCGCCTGCCGCAGATAATCCAATCCCTTGTAAAACTGGGTTCGCAATTCCACGGGAGCGACCCAAATCGCTGCCCGTCCTACAACCAGAAAGTACGGGGCCAAACCTGAACCTTGCAACCAGCGGGAAGTCGGCGTAAACGCCGTCATGCTTACGAGAACAATAGACACCAGCAAGCAACCGCGAGCGAAACCCAGAACACCGCCAAAAAAGCGATCTACTATGCTCAACCCGGCTTCTTTAGCGATCCACCGAACGATCTTTCCGAGAATTCCCGCGAGGACCATTACGCCAAGAAAAATCGCTAAAAACGCGACTATCTGACCTAGCCATACCGAACTGATGTATGGCGCAAAGTGCCCAGCCAGACGTTGATACTGCCAGGCAGCGATCAAATAACCGAACACGAGTCCGGCGATTCCGAAAGCCTCCTGAAAAAACCCCGAGCTGGCGGCCTGAACAACCGAGATCAGGAGCACCAGCAGAATGATCCAATCCGCAACGTTCAAGCGGCGCCCTCAGCCACCGCGTTAGGCCTACACATCCAGTTCACGTCCAGTAAGCCGGCGATACGACTCAACGTACTTCTCACTGGTTCTGCGGGCCACCTCGGCCGGGAGGGCGGGTGCGGGCGGCTGCTTGTTCCAGCGAATCTCTTCCAAATAG
>JAUZGC010000232.1 GCA_030840105.1 Microbacteriaceae bacterium | reverse complement strand
CGTACCTCACGCTCGACTCCACCGCATATCCGACCGTGGTCGATGGCAGGGTCAAGTGGGTCGTCGACGGCTACACGACGAGCGACGCGTACCCGTACTCACACCTCACGAGCATGAGCGACGCGATCGCGGATTCGGAGACACCCAAGCCGGCGTTCCCGACAGACAACATCAACTACATCCGCAACTCGGTCAAGGCGACGGTCGACGCATACGACGGTTCGGTGACGCTCTACGCGTGGGACACCAGCGATCCGATTCTGAAGACCTGGGAGAAGATCTTTCCAGCCACGGTCAAGCCCATGAGCGACATGAGTGGCGCACTGCTCAGCCATGTTCGGTACCCGGCCGACCTGTTCAAGGTCCAGCGCAACATTCTCAGTCAGTTCCACGTGACCGACCCCGGTGCGTTCTACTCGCGTGAAGATGCCTGGGCGACGCCAAGCGACCCGGTCTCGCCGGCCGGCAGCCCCACGCTTCAGCCGCCGTACTACCTGACCCTGCAAATGCCAGGACAGGCCAAGCCGACGTTCTCGCTCTATACGACGTTCATCCCACAGTCGGCGACGGCTGGGTCGAGTCGAAGCGTGCTCAGAGGTTATCTCGCGGTCGATGCGGATGCGGGGAGCACAGCGGGCAAGAAAGCGTCCGGCTATGGGACACTCCGATTACTCACGCTGCCGACAAGCGAGAATGTGCCGGGTCCCGGACTTGTGCAGAACAACTTCACGTCGGATACAGCGGTTTCAACACAGTTGAACCTCTTGCGACAAGGCCAAACCAAGGTTATTAACGGCAACCTGCTCACCCTGCCGGTTGGCGGTGGACTGCTCTACGTTCAGCCCGTTTATGTGCAGTCGACGGGGGAGACAAGCTATCCGCTCCTGCAAAAGGTTCTTGTGTCGTTCGGAGACAAGATTGCGTTCGAGGACACCCTCGACAGCGCCCTCGATGTGCTCTTCGGTGGTGACTCCGGGGCGACCGCTGGTGACACCGGTGCAGGCACGGGGACGACCACGCCCCCGACCACCGGTGGCGGCACGGGCGGCACAACGTCCGCCAACCCGGCATTGCAGAAGGCGCTCGCCGACGCACAGGCCGCGCTGACCGACAAGCAGAACGCGCTGAAGGCTGGTGACTGGACGGCATACGGTGCCGCGGATGCAAAGCTCAGTGCTGCGATCGCTGCGGCGATCGCAGCCGAGTCGGCGCCAGTGCCGCCCGCCAAGTAGGCGAGCGCGCGCGTCGGTTGTGACGAGAGCTGCCCGGCTAGAGCTTCTTCACGCCGGTCTTGAGTTCGTCGAGAGCGGCGTCGAGGTCTGACAGCGCGGTTTCGGCGTCGGCCTCGGCTCTGCCGCGGAGCGACCCATACAAAAAGGTCTTTTCACCTGCAACGCGTGCGCGGTTCGCCTCGACCTGGAGGTAGTCGGTGAATAGCACGCTGTCTCGGTGGTCACCGAGGGCATCCTGAACGCGCTCCGCTGCCTCAGCGACGTGCATGAAAGCTGGGCCGAACACGGCGGGTGCGGCCTGTGTCAGGGCGTCTGCGGTGTGGCGGAGCCGGCGAGCCGCCTTGCGCACCTCGTGCAGGGCGGGAAGATTCTCACCCCAGTCGCCTGCCTCGTGAGCTGCCGCCGCGCGCCTGCGCGTGCGCTTCGCATCCGCCTTGATGGAGTGCGTCAGTGCGCTCACGGCCGACTCGTCTGCCAGCGGGCCCGGGCTGGGCGCATCGACGAAGGCGTCGAGGGTGCTGAGGAGGCGCGGATAGTCGGGGCCCCCTAAATACGCCAGCACCAGCTCTCGGGCATGTCGGTATTCCGTGCGCGATCCGTCCACGAGACGGGTTCGGGCGTCCGCATCCTGGAACTCACGGCGGAGCGCGGCCAAGGCATGCTCGGCGCGGTTGGCGCGCACCTCCAGGTCTCTGGCTGCACCGAGGACCGTCCCGAACCGCCCGAGCTGGCCGCGGAGGTCATCGATCACCTGTCCGTCGAACACCTTCCGAAATGAGGCAAGCACGCTTCTCAGGCGGCGGACGATGGTTCGCATCGCATGGACGCTGTCTGGTTCGTCGCGCTGCACGCGCGGCTCGGCGTCGTGAAGCGCGGCAACGAGGGAGCGTACGGCCATAATCGCGACGACGGATGCCTCGCTCTCCTCGGCGAGTGGAGCCGGTTCTGCGGTCATGCCTAGATTCTGCGCCTACAGCGTGCGGTTGGTCGAGGTGCAGGTCGAGTTGCAGGTCGAGTTGCAGGTCGAGTGCGAGCGCAGCGAGCGTATCGAGACCCGAGCGCAGCGAGCATACGAGACCCTGCACGCGGAGAAGCGATGCGTTCGGACAGCCGGTGTGGGAGGATGCCGCCGTGACCGATCAACGGGAGCGCCGGATGCTCCTCGATACCGCTGCCCTGTACTTCCGCGCGTTCCATGGGGTGCCGGACTCAGTGCACGCGCCGAACGGGATGTCCGTGAACGCCGTACGCGGATTGCTCGACATCATCGCGCGGCTCGCCTCCGAGTTCCAGCCGAGGGAGATCGTGGCGTGTTGGGACGACGACTGGCGGCCGAAGTGGCGCGTTGATCTCATCCCCACCTACAAGACCCATCGGGTCGCTGAGACGTCGTCGGCGGATGCGCTCCATCCGATCGAAGAAGTTCCCGCCTTGCTCACGCCACAGGTCGCGGTCATCCGCGAGGTGCTCGGCGCGCTCGGAGTGCCGGTGATCGGAGCCCCGAATCACGAGGCAGACGACGTCATCGGCACGCTGGCCTCGAACTCTTCGATTCCCGTGGATGTCGTCACCGGTGACCGTGATCTCTTCCAGCTGGTCGACGACTCCAACGACGTGCGGGTGATCTACACCGGTCGAGGGATGTCGCACCTCGAGATTCTGACGGATGCCGCCCTTGAGGCCAAGTACGGCGTCACCCCGGTGCAGTATGCCGACTTTGCGGCGATGCGCGGAGACGCCTCGGATGGTCTGCCCGGGGTGGCCGGCGTGGGGGAGAAGACAGCTGTACTGCTGCTTGCGGCCTACGGCAACCTTGACGGGATCGTGGCAGCAGCCATGGATCCGGCATCCGGGATGTCAGCGCCCGTGCGAGTCAAGATCCGCGCAGCCGCCGACTACCTGGCGGTCGCTCCGGCGGTCGTGAAGGTTGTACGTGAGCTGAAACTGCCCGAGTTCGATGCCCGCATCCGCGCGAGCACTCGCGAACAGGCAGCCGAACTGGATCGGCTGTCTGCCGACTGGGCGCTCGGGTCATCCATGAAGCGCGCACGAGACGCTCTGGGCACCCTGTCGGTCGAGTTGTAGGTCGACTTGTAGGTCGAGTGCGAGCGCAGCGAGTGTATCGAGACCCGAGCGCAGCGAGCGTATCGAGACCCGAGCTCTGCGAGCGTATCGAGACCTCGGTTAAGGCATCCAAAAACAAAGTCCCGGTCTCTTTCGAGACCGGGACATCGGTTGCGGGGGCAGGATTTGAACCTACGACCTCTGGGTTATGAGCCCAGCGAGCTACCGAGCTGCTCCACCCCGCGGCACAAGAATTTACTTTACCACAGGGCACGCGACCCCTTGAACGGGGCGTGCGTTTGGCACCCTGGATCCGTTCGTCCGGCTCGCATCCGGGCGCCGCGCGCAGCATCATTGGTACATGCAGGTTTCCAGCGAAACGACCGTCCATCCGCCGTTCGGGGTGGCAGTCGCCCAATTCGCGCCCGGCTCAGACACGCCTGCGAACCTCGTGACCATGCACGAACTTGCGGCTACGGCCGTGGCCCGCGGGGCACGACTCGTCGTCTTTCCCGAATACTCGTCGTTCTTCGTCGACCCGCTCGGTCCCGCCTTCGTGAAGGCGGCCCAGCCGCTCGACGGTCCCTTCGTGCGCGCACTCGGCGAGGTCGCCGCGTCGCTTGGCGTGTTCATTGTCGCCGGTCTTGTCGAGAAGGTGGATGACTCCACCCACTTCTCCAACACGCTGATCGCGCTCTCGCCGGCCGGCGCACTTGTCGCCACCTATCGAAAGCAGCACCTCTATGACGCGTTCGGCGCGAAGGAATCAGAGTGGGTCGCGCGTGGCGACATCCGTGAGCCCGAGATCTTCGTTGTCGATGGAATGCGCGTCGGCTTGCAGACCTGTTACGACATCCGTTTCCCCGAGGTGACACGGCGACTCGTCGACGCCGGTGCCGACCTCGTGCTCGTGCCGGCCGAGTGGGTGCGCGGCCCGCTCAAAGAGCAGCATTGGCGCACGCTGGTCGCGGCCAGGGCACTCGAGAACACCATCTATGTCGCGGCGGCCGACCAGACGCCGCCGGTCGGGGTGGGGGCGAGCATGATCGTGGATCCGATGGGCATCGAGCTCGCGACACTCGGGGAGCGAGCGGATGTCGCTGTCGCCTGGGTCTCGGCGGAGCGCCTGGCCGCGGTCCGCCGGGTCAACCCCAGCCTTGCGCTCCGGCGCTATCGGGTGGAACCCATCATCTAAGTGCTGCCAGCTCGGCGCTCCCGGCGCTGACGCTACCGGCTCAACTCGGCGAGCTGCGCGGCCGCACGCTCGAGCACGTCCACGCGCTTGCAGAACGCAAACCGCACAAGGGATGCCGCACCGGCCGCATACTCCGGGTGGCAGAAGACGGAGATCGGCACTCCGACTACTCCGGCGAGGTGGGGGAGCTCCCGGCAGAAGCTGACCGCATTCGTGAAGCCGAGTGGGGCGGCATCCGCCACCACGAAGTAGGTGCCCTGAGGCTTGGACACGGTGAATCCCGCAGAGGTCAGGCCCGCGGAGAGCAGGTCGCGCTTGGCCTGAAGATTCGCCGCGATCTCTGCATAAAAGGAGTCGGGCAGACCGAGCCCCGCCGCGATGGCGGGCTGGAAGGGCGCGCCATTGACGTAGGTCAGGAACTGCTTGACGGCCAGGATCGCGGTGACAAGTTCGGGTGGCGCGGTCAGCCAGCCGATCTTCCACCCCGTCGTGTTGAACGTCTTGCCGCCAGACGAGATCGAAACCGTGCGATCGCGCGCACCCGGCAACGACGCGATCGGGATGTGCGGCACGCCAAAGGTGAGGTGCTCGTAAACCTCATCCGTAACGATGATTGCGTCGTGCTTGTGCGCGAGTTCGACGATGAGTTCGAGCGCTTCGAGTGGCAGCACCGATCCGGTCGGATTGTGCGGACTATTGACCAGGATGACGCGCGTGCGGTCGTTCACGGCGGCGCGGAGCTCGTCGAGATCGGGATGGAAGTCGGGTGCGCGCAGTGGCACGGTGCGGTGCACGGCGTTCGCGAGGTTGATGATCGCGCCGTACGCGTCATAGAACGGCTCGAAGGTGACGACCTCGTCGCCGTCATCGAGCAGGGCGAGCAGCGTGGCGGCCAGGGCCTCGGTCGCGCCGGCCGTGACGAGCACCTCGCGGTCGGGATCGAGACGGATGCCGTAGAACCGGCCCTGGTGCTCGGCGATTGCGTTGCGCAGGACGGGCAGCCCGATCCCGGGCGGGTACTGGTTGATGCCGCCGCGGATCGCCGCGATCGCTGCGTCGAGCACCTCGGCGGGACCGTCCTCATCGGGGAAGCCCTGGCCCAGATTGATGGCACCGGTCGTGACGGCGAGTGCGCTCATCTCGGCGAAGATCGTGGATGCGATCGAGCCGTCGGATGCGAGCAGGTTCGCTCCGCGCGCAGCTCGGTGCCAGGCTCCTGTGACGGTCATGGGGCTCCCTGTGGTGTGGCCCGGTGCTGCGCGGGTTGTGGTTCACGTACCGCGATGTCGGGCGGATGTTGCTGCTCACCAACCTACGACATGTCCTGCACCGACACGGTGACGCAAGGGACTCCACGGATAGGCGTAGCCGGGGCTCGGCGTCCCCGCCACGCCCCTAGCGTGACTGCATGAACCCGCGAAATCAACGCCACACGCTCGCCGCTGTGATCGTTGTCTTCCTGACGCTGTTGCTCTCGGCGTGCGTGCCCTCGTTCCCTTCCGGCGGGTTCGGCGGGTCACAGGAGTCGGTGCCGCGGTCCACGGGGCCGACTCGCGGGTCTGCCGGCACCCCGTCGTCGCTGCCGCCCGCTCCTGCCCCCTCGTTGAGCAGGGAGTCTGCCGCGTTCTTCGCCGCGGTCACCGCGTTCGAGCGCTACCTCGCGGTGGTGGATGAGATCGGCGCCGACGGGGGAGCGGGCGCCGATCGAATTGACCCCTACGCCGCACCGAACCACCGCAGCAATCTTGTGGTCGCGTTCGAGGGTATGCATCAAGAAGGGATCCGCACGACCGGCTCCGTGGTTCTCATCGGGGAGTCGCTCGCTGGCTATCGGGAATACCCGGGTCGACGCCAGGCGGTGCGGATCAGTGCTTGTCTCGACCTGAGCGGTACCCGCGTCGTGGACGCTTCCGGCGTCGACATCACACCGCAGACCCGGCAGGATCGCGTGCCGTATGACGTTGTGCTGTCGACTCGCGAGAGCCCCGAGGAGCGCTTCTTGGTGGAGAGTAGTCGTTCTCTCCCGGAGCTGGCACCGTGCTAATCGGGGCTGCTCAAGCGACTGTGGAAAAGTCCCGCGCGGGTAATAGTCCTTCCCATAGCGTGTGTGGATGCGCATCGTCACCCGGGAGATCCTGGCGACCCTCGCTGGGGCCGGCCTGATCGTGATCACACTCGCCGGATGCGCGACGCCTGCCTCGCCCCCGTCGGCACCGTCGGCCACGCGCTCGCCTGTCTTCGCGTCCGACGAAGAGGCGCTCAAGGCCGCGACGGACGCGTACGCCGCCTACCTGGCGATGTCGGACACGATCCTCTCGGAGGGTGGCGTCAATCCGGAGCGACTCGTATCAGTTGCGACAGGTGAGGCGCTCAAGAAGACCGAGGCCGACGTCAAGGTCTACTCGACCCGTCGCCTGCACACGACGGGGTCAACGCATTTCGATTCACTGAAAATCCAGTCGTACTCCCCGGATCTTTCCGCTTATGTTTGCGAGGACGTTAGCGGAATCGATGTTGTTGATGACCAGGGTAGGTCGCTCGTTAAGCCCGACAGGGACCCGCGAACACCGTTCGAGGTTGGATTCGAAGTCAGTGCAGACGGCGCCCTGTTGTTGAAACAAAAAGCACTCTGGACTGGGACCGACTTTTGCTGATGACGAATAGATTGCGAGCTTGGTGGATGAGCGTTGCAACGGCTGTCATCCTGATCGAGCTTGCGGCCCCGCTCTCGGCCAGGGCAGCTGAGTGCGGGACTCTAGAACAGCAAACGGGCGGCTGCCCGACAAGCGGCGCCGAGATCGGCCACGGCGGAGTCGACGTCAGCGCGACCGATGGGCGCGCCGGAACATCCGCAGGGGCTGGTTCCCCGAGGCAGGGTGGCGGCGCCCCCGCGATCGACCCCGTGACTGACCCCGTCGCCGACCCTGGGACCGCGGTCGTGCGGCCCCCGGTCACGGTGATCTGCATCCCGAACAGTCCGTGTGACCCGAACTTCACGGTGCAGCTCAGCGACCTGGTCAGCTTCAGGCCTACGACGCCGGTCGCCGCGATGGAGCCTCGCGGCTGGATGGTTGTCGGCCTCGACACCAACTTCATCGCACGCTCGGCCGTCGAGGTGCAGGGCGGGCTGTTGCTCGGCTACCAGGCCGATGTCCGCTTCCGGCCCGCCCGCTATGCATGGAGCTACGGTGACGGCACATCGGCGGTCACCTCCACAGCGGGCGCGACCTGGCATGAGCTCGGACTTCCCGAATTCTCAAAGACCGGCACGAGCCACGTCTACCGGGCAGGCGGCACATACACGATCGAACTCCGGGTCGGCTTCACGGCCGAGTATCGCTTTGGGGGCTCGCCCTGGCGGGTAATCAGTGGCACGCTTTTTGTTCCCGCGAACAGGCTCACGGCGCTCGCCGGCGAGGCTACGACCGTGCTCGTCGCGCGGGATTGCACGGGAAATCCGAGTGGTCCCGGTTGCTGAGATCCCTCCACCGCCCAGGCAAACCATGGTCATTGACATTCGTAAGTGTGCGCACAGGGTGCGCAAATAGAATGTTCAGGATTGAGGCGGATGCTTTGAGCACTTGGAAGGAGCATCACCATGACCGACACCCCACAAGACTCCGAAAACGCACCGGAGCCAACGGAGGCGAAGCCAGTGGCTGACGAGAACGTGTCGGCTGCTGAAACCTCCGCAGCGACTGTTGAGACGGCAGCTAACGCAGGGATTGCCCCGACGGCAACCCCGCAGCCCACCCCGCACACGCCGCAGCCGGTGGCCGAAGCCACCGCGCCGCTGCCAGACGCTGCAGCAACAGCACCCCAGCCGGCAGCGGCAGCAACAGCACCACAGCCGCAGCCAGCTCCTGCTGCGCCTCAGCCTCACGCGTCCTACGGGAATGGCTCGTTCGGCGTGCCGACCCCCACCCCGGGCTACGCCCCCTACGCACAGCAGCAGCCGTACGCGACCGCTCCCGGCGCGAAGAAGTCCGGCTGGAACCCCCGCACCGGAGTAATCATCGCCTCGCTGGCGGTTGGCGCACTGATCGGTGGCATCGCCGGCGGTGGCATCGTCGGAATCTATGCCGCCACCCAGGGCACCTCGTCGAGCGCCGCTCCGACAACGGGCGCTGCGAACATCACGGTTACCAACCCGAGCGACGCGACGCAGATCACGGCGGTTGCTGCCAAGGCGTCGCCAAGTGTCGTCACAATCAACGTGACCGGAGCGAATGCAGGCGGTACCGGATCCGGCATCATTCTTTCCTCTGACGGTTATGTGCTCACGAACACCCACGTGGTCACGCTAGACGGGCAAGCCTCATCCGTCACCGTTCAGGTGCAGGACAACAACGGCAAGCTCTACTCCGCCAAGGTCATCGGTACAGACCCCACCGCCGACCTCGCCGTGATCAAGCTGAACAACGCGAGCGGGCTGACCCCGGCCACGTTCGCGGATTCCAGCAAGCTCAACGTCGGTGACACCGCCGTTGCGATCGGTGCACCGCTCGGCCTCTCCGGCACGGTTACCAACGGCATCGTCAGTGCGTTGAACCGCAGCATCAGCATCGCGTCTTCGGCTGCGCCGAGCACAACCGACCAGAGTGGAAGCAGTGGCAGCCCGTTCACCTTCGGCGCACCCGGTGGCGGTAGCGGTGGAGGCGGCGGCGGCTTCGGCGGCGGAGGCGGCCAGGCTCAGGCTCAGGCCGCGCCAACGGCCACGATCTCGCTCCCGGTTATCCAGACGGATGCTCCCATCAACCCCGGTAACTCTGGCGGTGCTCTCCTGAACGACAAGGGCCAGGTCATCGGCGTCAACGTCGCAATCGCGAGCGCGAGCGGATCCAGTACATCGGGTGGCCAGTCCGGCAGCATCGGCGTCGGTTTCTCCATTCCGTCCGACTTCGCCCAGCGCGTCGCGCAGGA
The DNA here is from genome assembly GCA_030840105.1 of Microbacteriaceae bacterium. Lineage (GTDB taxonomy): Bacteria > Actinomycetota > Actinomycetes > Actinomycetales > Microbacteriaceae > JAUZGC01. Next base: position 291 of record JAUZGC010000232.1, on the reverse strand, counting down.
CCTGATGAAGAACGGGAAGGCCACCCACGGCCTGCTCGGCGCGTCGGTAGCGGATGCCGCAAGCGACCCCTCCGCGACGACGGTCGGCGCCCAGATCAAGGCGATCACCCCGGGTGGCGCTGCGGACAAGGCGGGCCTCAAGGTCGGCGACATCGTCACCAACTTTGATGGTGTGCCGATCACGAGTGCGACCGACCTCACCGCGCAGGTTCGGGTGCTCGCCGGCGGCAGCACGGGCACGCTGACCTACGTGCGAGGCAACTCGACAGCGACCGCCACCGTCAACCTCGG
>JAUZGC010000227.1 GCA_030840105.1 Microbacteriaceae bacterium | reverse complement strand
GGCTCCCTCGTGTCTGAGCTGTACGGCGCGCCAGAAGCGTCGGAGCGCCACCGCCACCGCTACGAGGTGAACAACGGATACCGGGAGCAGATCGCCGAAGCCGGCCTGTGGTTCTCCGGGACCTCGCCGGATGGTCATCTGGTCGAATACGTGGAGCTTCCGAGCGACGTGCACCCGTTCTATGTCGGCACGCAGGCGCACCCCGAACTGCGGTCGCGTCCCAACCGTGCGCACCCGCTGTTCCGTGGACTCGTCGGCGCCGCACTCGATCGGCAGAAGGCAAGCCGCCTGTTCGAGGTCAGAGAGGATGCCTGACCCGATGCTGCCGAACCAGGCCGCGCACGTGGACCCGCTCATCGACGAAGCCACCCAGGTCGACGTCGTCGAAAGCGAGCTGATCCACGAAGGGCGCGTCTGGGACCTCCGCCGCGAGGAGTTCATCTACAACGGGCAGCCGATCGTGCGCGAGTTCATCGACCACCCCGGTGCCGTCGCCGTGCTGGCCATGGACGAGCGCGAACGCGTCCTGCTGATCAAGCAGTACCGGCATCCGATCCGGCACCGTGACTGGGAGATCCCGGCGGGGCTGCTCGACGAGGCGGGCGAACATCCGCTCAGCGCAGCCCAGCGTGAGCTCGCGGAGGAGGCCGACCTCGAGGCCGACGACTGGAGCGTGCTGGCCGAGTTCACCACGTCACCCGGCGGCAGCGACGAGGCGATCCGGATCTACCTCGCACGCGGTGTTCGCGCGGCACGCGAGGTCTTCGCCCGCACCGAGGAAGAGGCCGACATCGAGGTGCGGTGGGTTCCGCTCGATGAGGTCGTCGAGGCCGTCCTCGCCCGGCGCGTGCAGAATCCGTCTCTCGTGATCGGTGCGCTCGCGGCACAGGCGTCACGTGAGACGGGATGGGCGACGCTCGGCGATGCCGAGAGCGCCTGGCTGCGGCATCCGAAGCTCGGGTCGCCGGCGTCATGACTCTCGAGGCGGCCGTGGATTCGTACCTGCGGCATGTCTCGATCGAACGCGGGCTCTCGCCTAACACGGTTGCCGCCTATCGGCGCGACCTCGGCACGTACGCGTCATGGCTGGCCGGACACGGCGTGAGTGACGTGGCTGCGATCGGGCAGCACCAGGTCGCGGAGTTTTCGCGCTACCTGGGCACCCGTGAGGATGAGCCGCTCGGCGCGTCCTCGGTGGCGCGCATGCTGTCGACGGTGCGTGGTTTTCACCGATTCGTGCTCGACGAGCAGCTTGTCGGTCAGGATGTCGCCCGCGAGGTCAAACCGCCCAAGGTCCCCAGCAGGCTGCCGAAGGCCATCTCAATCAGCCAGGTGAACGCGCTGCTCGCGGCGACGGACGGTGACGACATCCAGGCAATGCGCGACAAGGCGCTGCTCGAGTTGCTCTATGCGACGGGCGCGCGTGTGACCGAGGCGGTGAGTCTCAACGTCGACGATGTCTTCGACGAGGAGATCGTGCGGTTGACCGGCAAGGGCAACAAGCAGCGGATCGTGCCGCTCGGCAGGTACGCCCGCGAGGCGATCGACACCTACCTGGTGCGCGCGCGACCCGTGTTTTCGGCGCGCGGGAAGTCAACGCCTGCGCTCTTCCTGGGGGCACGCGGGCAGCGGGTGTCCCGGCAGAACGCGTGGCTGATCATCCGGGCGGCCGCCGAACGCGCCGGTCTCGACGTCGACGTCTCACCGCACACGCTGCGGCACTCTTTCGCCACACACTTGCTCACGGGCGGGGCGGACGTGCGCGTCGTGCAGGAACTTCTCGGCCACTCCTCGGTGGCGACCACGCAGATCTACACCCTCGTAACCGCCGACACGCTCAGGGACATGTACACGACCGCGCATCCGCGTGCCAGATGAGATGGGAGCGCAGGCGCACGGCGATGCGCACAGGTTGAACGGCGGGGCGTCGCTAGACTCGGATGCGGGGAAACAGGTACAGACAACAGGCATTGACCAGGGAACGAGGGCTTCGCACGTGACGCGCATCCAGGATGACAGGGAAGAGCTCCCCAGCTTCGACGACAGCCCCGTCGCCGCCCCCGTCGGCCCCACCGGGCGAAAGTTGCGCACGTTCCGCGAACCGAAGAAGCTCAAGAGCCACGGTCCCGCCCGGATCATCGCCCTCTGCAACCAGAAGGGCGGCGTCGGCAAGACCACGACCAGCATCAACCTCGGCGCAGCACTGGCGGAGATGGGTCGTCGCGTGCTCGCGATCGACTTCGACCCGCAGGGTGCATTGTCTGCCGGGCTCGGGGTGCAGACCCACGACGTCACCACGATTTACGACCTGCTGCTCTCCGGTGCAAAGGATCCCCAGGAGGCAATCCGGCACACGGGGGTTCCCGGGCTCGACGTGATCCCGGCCAACATCGACCTCTCCGCCGCCGAGGTGCATCTCGTGAATGAGGTCGCGCGCGAGCAGATCCTCGCACGCGTGCTGCGCAAAGTGAGCGACGACTACGACGTGATCCTGATCGACTGCCAGCCGTCGCTCGGCATCCTCACCGTCAACGCACTCACCGCAAGCCACGGCGTGCTCATCCCGCTCGAGTGCGAGTACTTCGCCCTGCGCGGTGTCGCCCTGCTGATCGAGACCATCGACAAAGTGCGCGAGCGGCTGAACCCGGCGATCCAGCTCGATGGCATCGTCGCCACGATGTTCGACTCGCGTACGCTGCACTCCCGCGAGGTCCTCGACCGCGTCGTCGACGCGTTCGGTGACCGCGTGCTCGAAACCGTGATCTCCCGCACGGTCAAGTTCCCGGATGCCTCCGTTGCCGGCACCCCGATCACCGAGTTCGCCTCTGAGCACCCGGCAGCCCACGCTTACCGCCAGCTGGGCAGGGAACTGATCTCGCGTGGCGCTGTCGCCTAGTCCAACGCAGGTGGACGAACGGGCGGACGGCGACGCGGGTGAGGCCGCCGCAAGCTCGTTCCGAGTGGACCTCGGGCATTTCGAGGGTCCGTTCGACCTCCTCCTCTCCCTCATCTCCAAGCACGAACTCGACATCACCGAGATCTCGCTCAGTCGGGTCACGGATGAGTTCATCGCCTATCTGCGCAGGATCGACTCCGACAAGAACCTCGACGAAGCGAGCGAGTTCCTCGTGGTCGCAGCGACGCTGCTCGACCTCAAGGTCGCGGGGCTCCTGCCGCAGGGCGAACTCGTCGACGCCGAGGATGTCGCGCTGCTCGAGGCCAGGGATCTGCTCTTCGCCAGGCTGTTGCAGTATCGGGCCTTCAAGCAGGCGTCGTCGTGGTTCCAGAGCGTGCTCGAAGCCGAATCGACGCGCCACGCCCGCACGGTGCGGCTGGAGGACCAGTATCGGCAACGCACACCGGAACTGGTCTGGACGCTCACCGCAGACGACTTCGCGGCGCTCGCAACCCTCGCGCTCACGCCGCGGCAGATTCCGACCGTCGGGCTCGACCACCTGCACGCGCCGCTCATCAGCATCCGCGAGCAGGCCGCGCACATCGTCGGCCTGCTGCGATCTGGTGACACGCTCACGTTTCGCCAGCTGATCGTCGGTGCGGACCTCAAGGGTGTGATCATCGCGCGTTTCCTTGCGGTGCTCGAGCTGTATCGGCATGCTGCCGTCTCATTCGAGCAGCTCGAGCCGCTGGGTGAGTTGACTGTGCGCTGGACCGCAGAGCAGTGGTCGCAGGAGAACCTCGCCAATCTGGGGGCTGACTATGACGGGTGACGTGAACGAGGAAATAGCCGCGGACGCAGGCTCGAACGCGCCGGGCCCGAGCGTCGACGTGGATCGCGCGATCGAAGCGATCCTGATGGTGGCGGATGAGCCGCAGGGCGTGGTCGGACTCGCGACCGCGGTCGGAGCGCCGGTCACGGCGGTTCGGAAGGCTATCGAGCGACTCGTCGCCGACTTCGACGGCGTGGACGGGGGAGTGCGGCGCGGCTTCGAACTGCGTGAGGTCGGCGGTGGCTGGCGCATCTACGTGCGCAGCGACTACGACGGTATCGTCTCTGACTTCGTCCAGACCGAGAACCCGACCAGGCTTTCGCAGGCGGCTCTCGAGACGCTCTCCGTGATCGCATACAAGCAGCCGATCAGCCGTGGTGCGATCGCATCCATTCGCGCTGTCAATGTCGACTCGGTCGTGCGCACCCTGCTCGGTCGCGGACTCGTCACGGAGTTGTTCACCGATAGCGAGACGGGCGCCGTCAACTACGGCACGACGGACCTGCTGCTCACCCAGCTCGGCATCAACTCGATCGCCGAGTTGCCGCACATCTCTCCACTACTCGCCGATGGCGCGGAAGGTTTCGACGGTGACGTTCGATAACGTGGCAGGTCCCTCGCCGGCTAACGCGGAGGGCGAACGCCTGCAGAAGGTCATGGCGGCCGCAGGGGTGGCATCACGCCGGGTCTCTGAGCAGCTCATCGCCGCCGGTCGCGTCGAAGTGAACGGCGAAGTCGTCACGGAGCTCGGCCGCCGCATCGATCCAGCAAACGACCTCGTCGCGGTCGACGGGACCGCCGTCCAGCTCGACCCCAGCCGTCGCTACCTCATGCTGAACAAGCCGGTCGGGGTCGTCAGCTCGATGCGTGACGAGCATGGCCGGCCGGACCTTACGCGATTCACGGGAGGGTACGAAGAGCGGCTCTTCAACGTCGGTCGGCTTGATGCCGAGACATCCGGGCTGTTGATCCTGACCAACGACGGCGCTCTCGCGCACGTGCTCGCGCATCCGTCGTTCGGTGTCACCAAGACGTACATCGCCAAGGTCACTGGCGTCGTGACGCCGCAGGTGGTCGCGTCGCTCACGCGCGGGATCGACCTCGAGGATGGCCCGATCGCCGCAGACAGGGCCAGGCTGCTCGAGCGCAGCACGGCCGGCAACTTCAGCCTTGTCGAGCTCACGCTGCACTCCGGGCGTAACCGGATCGTGCGCCGAATGCTGGATGCCGTCGGTCACCCGGTCGTCGAGCTCGTGCGCAGGCAGTTCGGCCCGCTGCACCTGGGCACGCTTCGGGTCGGCCAGGTGCGCGACTTGACTAAGGTAGAACTCGGCCAGTTGCTCACGATCTCGCGGGAAAAACCGGCCGGAAGCTAGGGGCGCCAGCCTCGTCGAATCCTTCGAGAGGTGCAGTGTGAACGACACAACGTCCAGGCTGGCCGGCCAGGTCCGCGTCGTCGGTGCCGGCCTGCTCGGAGCGAGCGTCGGCCTCGGCCTCCGCGCACGCGGCGTCGACGTGCTCCTGGCCGATGCGTCGCCTGCGAATCTCAGCCTGGCGATCGACTACGGCGCGGGTCGCGCGTCGACGCCGGACGCCGACCCCGTGCTCGTGGTGGTGTGCGTTCCACCGGACCTCACGGCATCCGTCGTCGCGGCGGAGTTGGCCGCGTACCCGAATGCGCTGGTCACGGATGTCGCGAGCGTGAAGGCCGCGCCACTCGCCGCGCTCCAGGCATCCGGGGCCGACCTCTCCCGCTACGTCGGTTCGCACCCGCTTGCGGGTCGCGAACGCGGGGGAGCGATCTCCGCGCGCGCCGACCTGTTCCTCGGTCGGCCGTGGGTCGTCTGCACCCGCCCCGCCCTGTCGCGCGCACGGCTGAGCCTCGTGGAGAGCCTCATCCTCGACCTGGGCGCGACGCCGGTCGAGATGGACACGGCCGCGCACGATGACGCCGTCGCGCTCGTCTCGCACACCCCCCAGATCATTTCGACCCTGATGGCCAGCCGTCTCGCCGGATCCTCGGATGGCGCGCTCGGGCTTGCCGGCCAGGGAGTGCGGGATGTCACGCGGATCGCCGCGAGCGAGCCTGAGCTGTGGGTGCAGATCCTCGGTGCCAATGCGCCTGCGGTTGCCGACATCCTGCGTGCGCTCCGTGACGACCTCGACCACGTGCTCGGCGCCCTGGGCGATCCGGAGGCGCCTGGTGCGCGACGAGCGCTTGCAGAGCAACTGGCCAGCGGCAACGCCGGCGTCTCGCGCCTGCCGGGCAAGCACGGCCAGGACCGTCGCTACGCGCAGGTCGTCGTCATGGTCGACGACCGCCCAGGCGAGCTTGGCCGCCTGCTCACCGAGATGGGGGAGATCGGGGTCAACCTGGAGGACCTGCGGCTTGAACACTCGCCGGGAGCCCAGATCGGTCTCGCCGAGATCGCGGTGCTTCCGGAGTCCCAGAAGCGCGCGATCGACGAATTGTCCGCCCGCGGCTGGAGGATCGCGGGATGACGCGGACGGAGTCGCCCGCCGCAGCGCCCGCCGTGCCTGCCGTGGTCGTAGCCGTCGACGGACCGGCAGGAAGTGGCAAGTCGAGCGTGAGCAAGGCCGCCGCCCGTCGCCTGGGCTACGCGTACCTCGACACGGGTGCCGCGTACCGAGCGCTGGCCTGGTTCGTCGTCGAGCGGGGACTCGACCCTGCGGATGCGCACACCGTGATCGACTCGCTGCCCGACTTCGATTTTCGCATCGGTACGGACCCCGACGGGTACCACGTGTTCGTCGGGGACCACGACGTGAGCGGCGCGATCCGCGAGCCATCCATCTCCGCCGTCGTGAGCGTTGTTGCGCGCGTGCCGGCGGTACGCGAGTTCCTCACCGCGCTGTTCCGCCGGATCATGGTTACAACGGCCAGACCCGGCATCGTCATCGAGGGCCGGGACATCACAACGGTCGTTGCCCCGGATGCGCCCGTGCGCATCCTTTTGACGGCTGCGGAAGAGGTTAGAATGGCACGACGTTCCGCTGAGCTCACGAGCCACTCCGCCGCTGTTGTCGGCGAACAGCTCCGCTCCCGTGACCGGGCCGATTCCCGTGTCGTCGACTTCATGAACGCAGCAGACGGCGTCATCACCGTCGATTCAACAGACCTTGACTTCGAGCAGACCGTCGACGCGGTCATCGAAGTCGTGAGAGAAGCGCATGCCTAACGAAAACGATCGCGACGAGATCCCGGAGCTCGACGAGGGACTCGTCGCGCGCCTGGCGGACCTCGACGAGGAGTTCGCGAGCCAGCGCGCCGCGGCGCTGCGCAGCGGCCTCGACGACTACGAGCTCGACGAATCCGACATCGACATTCTCGACGCCGCGAGCGACGACCCCGACGCCATCACGTACCTGCCTGCGCTTCCGGTGCTCGCGATCGTCGGCCGGCCGAACGTGGGAAAATCGGCGCTCGTCAACCGGATCCTTGGCCGCCGTGAAGCCGTCGTGGAGGACACGCCCGGCGTGACGCGCGACCGGGTGTCGTACCAGGCGGAGTGGAACGGTCGACGCTTCACGATCGTCGACACGGGCGGCTGGGAGCCGGACGCCCGCGGTATCAACGCCTCCGTCGCCGCGCAGGCCGAGGTCGCGATCGACCTCGCCGATGCCGTCCTCTTCGTCGTCGACGCCAACGTGGGTGCGACCTCGACCGACGAGCACGTCGTGCGCATGCTGCGAAAGACGAAGAAGCCGGTTTTCCTCGCTGCCAACAAGGTCGATGACGTTCGTCAGGAACCCAACGCCGCGACGCTCTGGTCACTCGGGCTCGGCGAGCCCCTGCCGGTCTCCGCCGTGCACGGACGTGGCGTTGCCGACCTGCTCGACACGGTGCTCGCCGTCCTGCCGGAGGTTTCGGCCGTGGCCAAGCGCGAGGTGGGCGGGCCGAGGCGGGTCGCCATCCTGGGGCGACCTAACGTTGGGAAGTCGAGCCTGCTCAACAAGGCCGTGGGGGAGGAGCGCGTCGTCGTCAACGAGCTCGCCGGTACGACACGCGACCCCGTGGATGAGCAGGTTGAGCTTGCGGGCAAGGTCTGGCGATTCGTCGACACCGCCGGCATCCGTCGCAGGGTCCACCTGGCGCAGGGCGCGGACTTCTACGCGTCGCTGCGCACCAGCGCGGCACTCGAGAAGGCCGAGGTTGCCGTCGTGCTTCTCGACGTGACCGAGCCGATCAGCGAGCAGGATGTTCGCATCATCGACCTCGTGCTCGAGTCGGGGCGCGCCCTCGTGCTCGCATTCAACAAGTGGGACCTGCTCGACGATGACCGCCGTCGCTACCTCGAGCGGGAGATCGAGCAGGACCTTGCACACGTCGCCTGGGCGCCGCGCGTGAACATTTCGGCACGCACGGGCCGCCACATGGAGAAGCTCGTGCCTGCGCTCGAGCTCGCGCTCGAGTCGTGGGACACCAGGATCGCGACCGGCAAGTTCAACGCGTTCCTGGCCGAGCTGGCCGCGGCGCATCCGCACCCCGTTCGCGGCGGCAAGCAGCCGCGCATCCTGTTCGGAACGCAGGCGTCGAGCCGCCCGCCCACATTCGTGGTCTTCACGACCGGCTTCCTCGACCCCGGCTACCGCAGGTACATCACCCGGCGCCTGCGCGAGATCTACGGCTTCGAGGGCAGTCCGATCAACCTCAACATGCGGGTCCGGGAGAAGCGCAAGCGCTGACAAGTCGGGCCTTGCGTGTGCAAACTGAGCGATATATCGTTAACGTATCGCAGAAGTTCTGCGATAGCTCAGTCTGAGTAGGACGAAGGTGCTGCGAAATGAAACGCAACCACTCCACACACGACGCACGATTCCATCACGACCCGGCAGGACACGGACATGGACACGGGTTTCCCGGCGGCCCAGGATTTGGACAGGGATTCGGTGGCGGCTTTGGGCCGCGCGGCCCACGCCGCGCAACCAAGGGCGACATCCGTTCGGTGATCCTGTCCTTGCTCTCTGACGGTCCGTCCAACGGCTATGGCCTGATCAAGGCAATCGCCGAGAGGACCGGCGGCGCGTGGCGACCGAGCCCAGGCTCGGTCTATCCGACGCTGCAACAACTCGTCGACGAGGAACTCATCGTCGCCAGTGGCGACGGCCGAAAGACGGAATTCGAACTCACCGATGCGGGAAGGGCATACGTCGCCGACCGTGCGGATGATTTCATCAAGGCATGGGACGCCACCCCCGGGCGGTCACAGGAGGCCGGCGCGTTGTTCGAGAGCGCAGGCAAGCTCATGGGCGTGATCGCCCAGTTCCGCCACGCCGCGACGGACGAGCAGCGGAAGGCCGCGGTCGAGAAGCTCGACGAGACCCGTCGTGCGCTCTACCTCATCCTCGCCGAGTAGGCGCGCGAGCGCATCGCCGGGTGTGAGGGCAGGCCGTGCGCAATTCGGTCGCTGCGGTTGTGAGAGGACGCACAGCATTGGGTGCTTCAGTGGATGACATGGCACAACGTTGGCTTGCATCCGCATTCGGTGGACCCGAGGTCCTTTCTCTCGAAGATTTCGAGGTCGCGGCTCCCGGGCCAGGCGAAGTGACGGTCGAGGTTCGCGCGGCGGGCATGAATCCAACCGACTTCAAGCGCTTCGGCGGCTACTACGGCACCGATCCGAGCATGCTGCCGGTCTACCCGGGTTCGGAGCTTGCCGGGGTCATCACAGCCATCGGGCCTGGAACGACGATTGCATCGGGCGGTGGTGCAGTCGGTGACGAGGTGCTCGCGTTCCGTGCGCGTGGCGGCTATGCCACGGCGCTCACGCTGCCAGCGGCCGATGTCTTCGCCAAACCGGCGACCCTCGACTTTCCCGAGGCGGCAAACCTGCTCCTGGTTGGTACGACCGCATCGGATGCCCTCAACGTCATTGGTGTCGGCACCGGCGACACTTTTCTCATCCATGGCGCGTCCGGAGCGGTTGGAGTCAGCGCGATCCAACAGGCCAGGCTGCTCGGCGCGCGGGTGATCGGCACGGCCAGCGAGCGGAACTTCGCGCTGCTCGAGCACTTCGGTGCCGAGCCTGTCGCCCACGGCGATGGGCTGGAGCAGCGCATTCGAGACCTGGCGCCCGACGGTGTCGATGCGGCCCTCGATGCAGTGGGGACGGACGAGGCCGTGCAGGTTTCGCTGGCCCTGGTGAGCGATCGCGACCGCATCGTCACCATCGCGGCCGCGCCGAAGGCAAAGGAATTTGGTTTCACTGCAATTGGCGGCACCAACCCCGCGAGTGCCACGTATCGAGATTCCGTGCGCGCCCAGCTCGTCGACCTCGCTGCCTCAGGCGATCTTGTCGTGCCACTGGCTCGCACTTTTCCATTCACCGAGGCGGTCGCTGCTCTGGAACTGCTCAGGAGCGGACACCCGGGTGGAAAGCTCGCGCTAATCACTGGGGGAGCGATTGCATCACAGGAGCGAAACCCAGCTCACGAGCGATCGCCTCGGGGGAGCGGGCTCATCTAGCAAGGGATCTGTTCCGAGGCGCGATTTCGCCTCGTAACCGCAGGTTCGCTGTGACGCAGGTCCCCTGTGACGCAGGTCGCTCTAATGCAGGTTCCTATGATGCAGGTTCCTATGACGCAGGTTCCAATGACACAGATCTCCTATGACCTTCGTTCACGTCTGCGGTTGCACCTGCCGTTCTGGCCCCAGTTCGCGCAGCCGTTGTGGTTCCAGTTCGCGCTGCTGTTCTGATTCCAGTTCGCGTTGTAGGTCGTGTAGGGCGGCGCTTTTGCTCGGCATCAGTCGTGGCGTCTGTGCTGGGTCGATGTCTGGTGGTGGGATCAGCCAGTAGGCGGAGTTCTCCCGCCGGATTTCCCAGTGGTTGTTGTGGGCCAGGAGGTGGTGGTGTCGGCACAGGAGTAGTCCGTCGGTGAGGTTGG
>JAUZGC010000226.1 GCA_030840105.1 Microbacteriaceae bacterium | reverse complement strand
TTCACGGGCGCTCCACGTCGGGCGGCGTGGCTGCGGCCCCTGTCGTGGCAGCGTACGGGATATTCGATCGTCGACGGGGTGATCCTGCTGCGGTCCGGCAATGTGTGGCGCCGGCTGGTGATCGTGCCGCTCGCGCGACTGCAGAGCCTCGCGGTCGACCAGGGTCCCATCGAGCGGATGCTCCGGCTCGCGACGGCCGGATTGCATACGGTCGATGGTCCCGTGCATCCCCGGCTCTCCGTGATCGACCGCGATCAGGCCGTGGTCCTGTTCGGCAGCGTCGCGGCGGAGGCGATTGCATCCGCCGATCGCGACACGAGTCACAGGTGGAATTCTGCGCGGGAGGATCCCGCACGGGAGAATGGTTCGGAGGAGAACGCCACACGGGCGGATTCCGGACCAGCAAGCTCCGCACCGGAGAGCGGGGAGCAGCCATGACACAGAACCGTTCGGGGCGCCTCGGCGTCGGCATCGTGGGTGCTGGGAAGGTGGGTCCGATCCTCGGCGCCGCTCTCGCGGGAGCCGGGCATGCGCTCGTCGGAATCTCGGCCGTTTCGGCGGAGAGCAGGGAACGCGCGGATGCGATCCTGCCCATGGTGCCGATCCTTGAGGTCCCCGACCTGATCGAGCGCAGCGAGCTCGTGATCCTCGCGGTGCCGGACGACGAACTCCCCGGCCTGGTCGCTGGGCTCGCGGCGACGGGGACCTGGCAGCCCGGCCAGCTGGTGTTGCACACGGCGCCCGGCTTCGGGGTGGGGGTGCTCGCGCCGGCGACCGCGCTGGGCGTCATCCCGCTCGCGATTCACCCGGCGATGGCGTTCACCGGGACGAGCCTTGATCTCGCGCGCCTCCAGGAAAGCTACTTCGCGGTTACCGCGAACGCGCCCGTGTTGCCGATCGGGCAGGCTCTCGTCGTCGAGATGGGCGGAGAGCCCGTCGTGATCGCGGAAAACGACCGCGCCGCGTACGCAGAGGCGATCGCCACCGCGACCACGTTCTCCCGGTCGATCGTCGTGCAGGCGGCGGGCATCCTGACCGGCATCGGCATGGAGAACCCCGGCGGCTACCTGAGCTCGCTCGTGCGCTCGACCGTCGACAATGCGCTCGCGCAGGCGTCAACCGTGGGCGTCGATGTGTCCACCTTGCTCGACGGCGCCGATACCAGCACGGATGACGACACCAACCCCGAGGAACACCTGTGACATACGACCTGCCCGAGCTGCACGACACGATCGAGGGGCTCCGCGCGGCCGTTCGGCAGCGGCGTGGTGAGGGCCACCGCATCGCGTTCGTCGCCACCATGGGTGCCCTTCACGCCGGCCACGTCGAACTCGTGCGCCGGGCGCGGACGCTTGCCGAGACCGTGATCGTGTCGATCTTCGTGAATCCGCTGCAGTTCGGGCCGACTGAAGACCTCGACCGCTACCCCCGGACGCTGGACGCCGACCTGGCCGCGCTCGCCGGTCTGGCCGACCTGGTCTTCGCGCCTGCGGTCACGGAGATGTACCCGGGCGGCGAGAGCGAGACGCGCGTAACGGCCGGGCCGGTCGCCTCTCTGTACGAGGGTGCCTCGAGGCCGGGCCACTTCGACGGCATGCTCACGGTCGTCGCCAAGCTCTTCGGAATCGTTGACCCCGACGTTGCCATCTTTGGGCAGAAGGACGCCCAGCAGGTCTTCCTGGTCGGGCGGATGGTGCGCGACCTCAACTTCCCGCTGAGCATCGCGGTCGTCGACACCGTGCGCGAGTCGAATGGGCTGGCCTTGTCCAGCCGCAACCGCTATCTCGATGCCGAACAGCGCGAGGCCGCGCTGGCCCTCTCTGCCGCGCTCGCCGCTGGCGCCACGGCAGCAGTGGGCGGACCTCAGGCCGTGCTCGACGCGGCTCGCGCTGTCATCGACGCTGAGCCAGCGGTTAGGCTGGACTACCTCGACGTTGTCGACCCCGAGACGTTCCGTCCCGCCGGAGCGGACCATCACGGGCCGGCATCCATCATCGTTGCCGCCCGTGTCGGTTCGACGCGTCTCATCGACAACGAGCGGATCACCCTTCCCTGAGCGAAAGACACGCATGACCGACACCCAGGCCACGGAACCCGAACTCACTGACGCCGAGATCGGCGAGCAGAAGGCCGTGCGGCTGGGCAAGCGCGAGCGTTTGATGGCGGATGCCTCAACGCCGGGCGGCGGCGCGTACCCGGTCTCGGTTCCCCTCACCGACACGATCCCTGGCGTGCGCGTGCGCTTCGGCCACCTTCAGGCGGACGAAACCTCCGGCGTCACGGTCGGTCTCGCGGGCCGCGTCGTACACCTGCGCAACACGGGCAAGCTGTGCTTCGCGAGCCTGCAGTCCGGCGACGGCAGCCGGATCCAGGCGATGGTCTCGCTCGCAGAGGTTGGCGAGGAATCGCTCGCGCGCTGGAAGGAACTCGTCGACCTGGGCGACCACGTCTTCGTCTCTGGCGAGGTCGTCTCGAGCCGCCGCGGCGAGCTCTCGGTGATGGTCACCGAATGGCAGATCGCATCCAAAGCCATCCTGCCCCTGCCGAACCTGCACAACGAGCTGAGCGAGGAGAGCCGCGTTCGCAGCCGCTACCTCGACCTGATCGCGCGTGAACAGGCGCGCACCAACGTCATCAACCGTTCGAAGGTCGTCGCGAGCCTGCGCCAGACCTTTGCGGGACGCGGTTACGTCGAGGTCGAGACGCCGATGCTGCAGGTGATGCACGGCGGGGCATCCGCTCGCCCGTTCGTGACGCACTCGAACGCGTTCGACACCGAGCTCTACCTGCGGATTGCCCCCGAGCTCTACCTCAAGCGTGCCGTCGTCGGCGGCATCGACCGCGTATTCGAGATCAACCGCAACTTCCGCAACGAGGGCGCGGACTCCACGCACTCGCCGGAGTTCGCGATGCTCGAGTCTTACGAGTCGTACGGCGATTACAACACGATCGCCGAACTCACCCAGGCGCTCATCCAGAACGCAGCGCTCGCGATCACCGGCTCGCACACCGTCACCTGGGCCGATGGCACCGAGTACGATCTCGGCGGCGAATGGGACCGGATCAGCATGTACGAGAGCCTGTCCGAGGCGGCCGGTTTACAGATCACCCCGCAGACGCCGGTGGCCGAGCTACGTGCGTTGGCGGAACGCGAGGGGATCGAGATCGACCACCCGCTCCACGGCAAGTACGTGGAGGAGCTGTGGGAGCATTTCGTCAAGGACTCCCTGACGCGTCCGACCTTCGTGATGGACTTCCCGGTTGAAACGAGCCCGCTCGTGCGTGCGCATCGATCGATCGACGGTGTCGTCGAGAAGTGGGACCTTTACGTTCGCGGCTTCGAGCTCGCGACCGGCTACTCCGAGCTCGTCGACCCGGTTGTGCAGCGCGAACGCTTCATCGAACAGGCCAAGCTCGCCGCTGCCGGTGACGTCGAGGCCATGCGCCTCGACGAAGAATTCCTGCGCGCCCTCGAGTTCGGGATGCCGCCGACCGGCGGTCTCGGCATGGGAATCGACCGCCTGCTGATGGCGCTCACGGGTCTCGGCATCCGCGAGACGATCCTCTTCCCCCTCGTGAAGTAACGCTCAGCGCCCTCCGCGCAGGTGCGCCATCGTGAGGGCCTCCATCTCTTCGTCGCTCAGGTCGTCGAGTTGCTTCGCCTCGCGACGGTCGCTGCGCGACCAGCGGATGAACAGCACGACGAGCACGGGCACATCCACGATCTCGGCGATGAACCACAGGAAATCGCCGGAAAGGTGCTGGTCGTGCAGCGCGTTGGGGAACCACGTCGGCAGCGATCCGACCACCGCCGGTGCGTGGTCGAGTACGGAATCGTTGAGGCGCAGCAGGATACCCGGGATCGCATCCAGCACCATCTCGACGAAGGCGAAGAGAAACTCGGCCGTGATGAACAGGCTGGTGCGATGGGTCCAGTGCTCGCCGATCGGCAGGACCATGAGGAACCCGGCGAGCGGAACGAGGAGCGTAATCGCCCATTGCGAGTACGCATCGTCGCGCAAGGTGGCGGCGATGGGCGTCAGGAAGACCAGGAAGGCCGCGCACGCGAAGAGGGGAGCGAAGATCGCGTTACCGAACAGGCGTGCCGGCCACGACCGGAGGGTGGCGTTGAGCGCGCGCAGCGGCATCCCATTGAGCACCATCCTGGTCAGGGCGACGGGCTTGCCGAGCGTCACGAGCGCGGGGACGGCGAAGAGCAGCAGGGCGATGCGCGTCGTGAACGCCCAGCGCAACTCGGTGCTGTACGCCCCCAGGAACCCGAACGAGACCCAGGCGTATGAGCCGAGCCCGAGCAGGTAGAACGCGAGCGTTCGGATGACTGGCCAGCGGTGCCCGCGTCGGCGCAGGCGCACGACGGCGCCAGCATAGAACGCGCCGGCGAGCACGATTGCGAGGAGAGCGACGGGGTCGAGGCGCCAGGTTGTGAGGAAGGTGAAGACGGACGGCGTTTGGGGGCTCCGTTCAGAGTGGGGCGTTACCATTATGAGGATATGGATGCAATCTGGACTGGCGTTGTGTGGTCGCTCGCCCCGACGGTTCTCGTCGGCCTGCTCTTCTGGCTGATTATGCGTGCGATCATGCACGCCGACCGCAGCGAGCGCAAGGTCTATGCGCGCATGGAGGCAGAGGAGCGCGCGAGGCGCGGCCTGCCTCAGAAGCCGTAGGCAGTACCGTAGGCGTAGCCAGTACCGTAGCCCGTAGCCAATCGACCGGACCGGAGGGCATCACACGCCATGGACGCGGGAGCCCTCACCCTCTTCATCGCTGCGCCGCTGCTCCTGATCGACTTCGTCATCCGCGTGATAGCCATCATCGTGGTCCCGCGCAACCGCAGGCCCACATCGGCGATGGCGTGGCTGCTGGCCATCTTCTTCATCCCGTATCTGGGTGTGTTCACCTTCCTGCTGATCGGCAGCTACAAGCTGCCCAAACGTCGGCGCGAGAAGCAGGCCGAGATCAACCGCTTCATCATCGAGAGCACCGAGGGTATCGAACGGGTCAGCCGTGAGCATCCGTGGCCGCCGTGGCTCGAGTCGGTAGTGCAGCTCAACCGCAACCTCGGCGCCATGCCGCTCGTCGGTGGCAACACCGCGAGTCTCAACGGCGACTACGAGGCCTCGCTGGATGCCATGGCGGATGCGATCGCGAACGCGCGCAGGTATGTGAACGTCGAGTTCTACATCCTCTCCCTGGACCGCACGACCGAGCCGTTCTTCGACGCGCTCGAGGCCGCGATCAAGCGCGGCGTGACGGTGCGCGTGCTGCTGGACCACATCGCATCCCGTCGTGTTCGCGGCTACCGGCGCACGATCAAGCGCTTGGGTGAGATGGGTGCGCAGTGGCACCTGATGCTGCCCGTGCAGCCACTGAAGGGCAAGTACCAGCGCCCTGACCTGCGTAACCACCGCAAGCTCCTCATCGTCGACGGGGCGGTCGGTTTCATGGGATCGCAAAACGTGATCGATCGCAGCTACAACACGCGGTCGAACCAGCGCCGTGGCCTGCAGTGGAAAGAACTGACCGTCCGGCTGCAAGGTCCGATCGTGGCGGGACTCAACGCTATCTTCATCACGGACTGGTACAGCGAGACGAACGAGCTGCTCGGTCGTGAGGTCGTGCATGCGGAGACCACCGCCGGCGCCCACAGTCTCGACTGCCAGGTCGTACCGAGCGGCCCTGGCTTCGAGGGTGAGAACAACCTGCGGCTCTTCCTGGCCCTTCTCTACTACGCACAGGAACGCATCGTCATCACGAGTCCGTACTTCGTGCCGGATGAGTCGATGCTGACAGCCATCACCACCGCGACGCAGCGCGGCCTCAAAGTAGAGCTGTTCGTCTCGGAGATCGGCGACAACGCACTGGTCCACCACGCGCAGCGCTCGTACTATGAAGCCCTGCTCAAGGCCAACGTCCGGATTTGGATGTACAAGGCGCCGTACATCCTGCACGCCAAGCACTTCACGATCGACGACGATGTCGCGGTGATCGGGTCGAGCAACATGGACATGCGTTCGTTCCTGCTCAACATGGAAGTCTCGCTCATGGTGCGCGGCCGCTCGTTCGTCGAACAGCTTCGGCAGGTCGAGGACGGCTACCGGGCGCGGAGCCGCGAGCTCACCCTCGACGAGTGGGAGCGGCAGCCCCTTCGCTCGACAGTGCTCGACAACCTGGCCAGGCTGACCTCGGCCCTGCAGTAGTGGGGGTCGATCAGCCGCGTGGTTTGAGTCGAACGGTCGGAAGCACAGGCGCGGGCAGCGCTGAGCCGTCATAGTCCGGGATCGAACCGAAGCGCCCGTGAGGATCCCCGCCGTCGATGACGTCGGCCTGCCACTCCGATCGAAACGCGACGATGTCGTCGTGGCTCCCGCCGATGAAGTTCCACCACATCACGATCTCCTCGCCGAGCGGCTCCCCACCGAGCAGGATGACGCGCGCCGGCCCGGCGTCGGCCGCGAGCGTGAGCGGACCGCTCGCGGGGGCGAGGTAGGCGAGTTCGGCGGGTGCGACATCCGTGTCGTTGACCCGCACGGGTCCCTGGTCGACGAGGACGCCATGCTCGAACGACGGGTCGAGTTCCAGGTCGAGCGTCGCGCCGGGGGCGAGATCGATCTGGGCGCCGACGAGCGGGCTGAAGACGGATGCGTCGGTGTACGCGCCGGCGAGCGAGCCGACGAAGACCCGGAGCTCGACGCCTTCGCGGCGCAGCACAGGGGGAACGTGATGCTCGAAGAACGGCGCGACCGCGCGGTGGGCCGTGGGGAGCGCGACCCAGAGTTGCACGCCGTGCAGGCTCGTCGTGGCCGGCGTTGACACTTCGGAGTGGCTGATGCCGCGGCCTGCCGTCATCAGGTTCAGCTCGCCAGGGCGCACCATGGCATGGCTGCCGACGCTGTCGCGGTGCTCGATCTCGCCGGCGAAGAGCCAGCTGACGGTCTGCAGGCCCGTGTGCGGGTGCGGGGGCACGCGCATCCCGCCGGTTGTTGAGACGTCCTGCGGGCCGTAATGGTCGATGAAGCACCAGCCACCGATCGTGGAGCGTTGGCGCTGAGGGAGTGTTCGCCGCACGTTCATGGCGCGCGGTCCGCCGAGCGGCACCTCCCGTGGGCTGAGAATCTCGACCCGGGACACGGGCGAACCTTTGTCGGCGAGGCACTCGGCGACGACCTCCACCGGATCGGTTTCGAGGTTGCTCACGCACGCAGTCTATGCCGCTTGGTTCCGGTCGGTTACGGCGCCGCGAACTGGGGGCGGGCATCCCTTAACGCCGAGGGCGAACAGGGGCATTAACTGGGGGCTTCGCTGGTTACTCTCTTTGTAACGGCGCCAATCCTGCCCTGGCGCCCAAGGAGTAGAAGATGTTCGAGAGATTTACCGACCGAGCCCGTCGTGTCGTTGTCCTGGCCCAGGAAGAGGCCAAGATGCTCAACCACAACTACATCGGAACCGAGCACATCCTGCTCGGCCTGATCCACGAGGGCGAAGGCGTCGCTGCAAAGGCACTCGAGTCACTCGGGATTTCGCTGGATGCCGTGCGCGAGCAAGTGCAGGACATCATCGGCCAAGGTCAGCAGCAGCCGACCGGGCACATCCCCTTCACCCCGCGCGCCAAGAAGGTCCTCGAGCTTTCGCTGCGCGAGGCGTTGCAGCTTGGCCACAACTACATCGGAACCGAGCACATCCTGCTTGGCCTCATCCGCGAGGGTGAAGGCGTGGCCGCGCAGGTCCTCGTCAAGCTCGGCGCCGACCTCAACCGCGTGCGCCAGCAGGTCATCCAGCTTCTATCCGGCTACCAGGGCAAGGAGCAGGTGCAGGTCGGCGGCAACGATCAGGCGACCGCGCAGGCGGGCAGCCAGATCCTCGACCAGTTCGGCCGTAACCTCACCCAGGCCGCGCGCGACAACAAGCTTGACCCTGTGATCGGTCGTGAGAAAGAGATCGAGCGGGTCATGCAGATCCTCTCGCGCCGCTCGAAGAACAACCCTGTGCTGATCGGTGAACCCGGCGTCGGCAAGACCGCCGTCGTCGAGGGCCTTGCCCAGGCGATCGTTCGCGGCGACGTGCCGGAGACCTTGAAGGACAAGCAGCTCTACACGCTCGACCTCGGCTCGCTCATCGCCGGATCCCGCTACCGCGGTGATTTCGAGGAGCGCCTGAAGAAGGTGACCAAGGAGATCCGCACCCGCGGTGACATCATCACCTTCATCGACGAGATCCACACGCTCGTCGGAGCGGGTGCCGCAGAGGGCGCGATCGACGCGGCCAGCATCCTGAAGCCGCTGCTCGCCCGTGGTGAGCTGCAGACCATCGGTGCGACCACGCTCGACGAGTACCGCAAGCACTTCGAGAAGGATGCGGCGCTCGAGCGCCGGTTCCAGCCGATCCAGGTGAACGAGCCTTCGCTGCCGCACACGATCAACATCCTCAAGGGGCTGCGCGATCGCTACGAGGCGCACCACAAGGTGTCGATCACGGATGGCGCGATCGTCGCCGCCGCGAACCTCGCTGACCGCTACGTCGCCGACCGCTTCCTGCCGGACAAAGCCATCGACCTGATCGACGAGGCCGGTGCCCGCCTGCGCCTGTCGATCCTCTCGGCTCCGCCCGAGCTGCGCGAATTCGACGACAAGATCGCCGGGGTCCGCGCCCAGAAGGAAGCCGCGATCGAGGAACAGGACTTCGAGAAGGCCGCAAGCCTGCGCGACGAGGAGAAGAACCTCCTCGGCGAGCGACTGCGCCTCGAGAAGAAGTGGCGTTCTGGCGATGTCAAGACGACCGCAGAGGTGGATGAGGGACTCATCGCCGAGGTGCTCGCTCAGGCCACCGGCATTCCGGTCTTCAAGCTGACCGAGGAAGAGTCCGCTCGCCTCGTCTTCATGGAGAAGGCGCTGCACCAGCGCGTCATCGGCCAGGAGGAGGCCATCTCGGCCCTGTCCAAGACCATCCGCCGCACGCGTGCCGGCCTTAAGGACCCGCACCGCCCATCCGGTTCGTTCATCTTCGCCGGCCCCACCGGTGTTGGTAAGACCGAGCTGGCCAAGGCGCTCGCCGAGTTCCTGTTCGACGACGAGTCGGCCATGATCTCCCTCGACATGAGCGAGTACGGCGAGAAGCACACGGTCTCCCGGCTGTTCGGTGCCCCTCCAGGATTCGTCGGATTCGAGGAGGGCGGCCAGCTCACTGAGAAGGTGCGCCGCAAGCCGTTCAGCGTCGTGCTGTTCGACGAGATCGAGAAGGCCCACCCGGACATCTTCAACTCGCTGCTCCAGATCCTGGAGGAGGGACGTCTGACCGATGGCCAGGGTCGCGTCGTCGACTTCAAGAACACGGTGATCATCATGACCACCAACCTCGG